>WQSU01000272.1 GCA_009787675.1 Lentimicrobiaceae bacterium | reverse complement strand
ATTGTAACTGTTTCATTGTTTGCAAAAAGCACCTCCATTTTAACAGGAATATCGAGATGTTCTCCGGGAGTAAATTCTTTGCTCCATGAAAGTTGGTTGGCAGCGGCTGTTTCCGGTCGTTCAAGGGTATTTTTTCTTGTTTGCGGAAGAATTTTGTTATGCGGGTGCGCGCAACCTACGAAATATTTCCAAAAAAATGCTGTTTCTTCATAATCTCTCGTAAATATTTTCCCATAGTTTGATTTTTAGGAAGTTGCAAATCAGGATCTTCTTCCAATATTTCTTTGGCTAAGTTTCTTGTAAAGACCACCAATTTTTCATCTTTAGCCAAATCTGCCAATTTAAAATCCAACTCGCCGCTTTGGCGGGTGCCTTGCAAATCGCCGGGACCGCGCAGCCGCAAGTCAATATTGGCAATTTCAAAACCATCGTTCGTGTCGGTCATTGCTTTAAGGCGCTGCTTGCTTTCGGTGGAAAGTTCGTGTTTCGTCATCAACAAGCAGTAGGATTGTTCGGCGCCGCGCCCCACGCGCCCCCGCAACTGGTGCAACTGCGACAAGCCGAACCGCTCTGCATTCTCAATCACCATCACCGAGGCGTTCGGTACATCAATGCCCACTTCTATCACTGTGGTTGACAGTAGAATCTGTATCTCGCCTTTCACAAAACGATTCATCACAAAATCTTTCTCCTCTGCTTTCATCTTGCCGTGCACCATCCCAATTTGATATTGCGGAATGGGGAAACAATCTGCCATGAGGTCGTAGCCCGCCATCAAATCGAACAAGTCCATTTTTTCCGACTCTTTGATAAGTGGATATACAACAAACACTTGTCTGCCGGCAGCAATCTCTTTTTGCAGAAAACCAAACATGCCTAAGCGATTTTTTTCATACAAATGTCGCGTAACAATCGGTTTGCGTCCTTTGGGCAACTCGTCAATAATGGAGACATCCAAATCGCCGTACAGTGTCATGGCTAAAGTACGGGGAATGGGAGTGGCGGTCATCACCAGAATGTGTGGCGCAACATTGCTCTTCTTCCACATCTTGGCGCGTTGTTCAACCCCGAAACGGTGCTGCTCGTCAATCACAACCAATCCCAAATTATTGAAAACCACATTGTTTTCCAATAAGGCATGCGTACCGATTAGAATATCAATTTCACCGTTTTGCAACTCTTCCAACAAGACTTTCCGTTTGGCAGCTTTTGTAGAACCTGTTAAAAAACCAACTTTCACCGGCATATCTTTTAATAGTTTTCCAACAGATTCAAAATGCTGATTAGCAAGTATTTCTGTTGGCGCCATTAAACAGGACTGGTACCCATTGTCTTTGGCAATGAGCATGAGCAAGAGTGCGGTGATGGTTTTGCCGCTGCCCACATCGCCTTGCAGCAGGCGATTCATCTGTTTTCCGCTGCCCATATCGGCGCGAATCTCTTTAATTACCCGCTTTTGGGCGTTTGTCAAGCCAAAAGGCAGGTAGTTTTTATAATAAGTGTTGAAAGTATCGCCTACCAAAGAAAAAAGATGACCGTTATTTCTTTGTGTATGAATTAATTTTTGAGTTAACAACCGGAGTTGCACAAAAAAAAGTTCATCAAATTTTAGCCGCAACAACGCACTGGCAAGCAACTCCTGAGAAGCCGGATAATGCACATTTACCAAGGCTTCTCTTAGTGATAACAGTTTGTATTTCTGAATAATATCATTAGACAAACGTTCCAAAATGACGTCTTGAATTTGATTCAGCAACGTAATCATCAATTTTGAGATGCTTCGGGAGTCCAAGCCCATTTTTTTGGCTTTTTCAGAGCTGTTATACAACGGTTGAAATGCCATAGACACGCCGCTATTCGAGTGTTTATCAGGATCTAACATTTCAGGATGAGTCATATTCCAGCGGCGGTTAAACAACGTAGGTTTTCCAAATACGATAAACTCGCGTTTTTCAGCAAGCAGGTCTTCCACCCATTTTAATGAGTTGAACCACACGAGTTCTATGGTGCCCGTGCCGTCGGTGAACAGCGCCACCAAACGCTTGGCGTGGCGTTCTCCCAAAATATCGTAAGAAATTACCTGCCCTTTAAACTGCATAAACGCCCCTTCTGCTTCCAAAGAGCGTATGGTGTGGACTTGCGATTTGTCCACATGACGATACGGATAATAGTGCAAAAGGTCGTAAAACGTAAAAATTTGGAACTCTTTTTTAAAGACCTCCGCCTTTTTTGGTCCCACCCCTTTCAAATATTCTATCGGCGTTTCAAGGAGATTTACTTGCATTTTTCTAATTCTCAAACGGTGTACAAAAATATATTTTTTACACTTACGTTAGAAGGAGCGGAAAGGATTACACCTATCCACCTATAAACCTATCCACTTTGAACCTAAAACTTTAAATCTTTAAACCTTAAACACCTAATCCCCCCATCCACATGCAAACCATTCTAATTACCGGCGCTTCCGGAGGCTTTGGCGAGGCGATTGCAAAGACGCTTGCCAAGAAAAATGTAAAACTCATATTAACAGGAAGAAACGAAACGCAGTTGCATGCGGTTTGTCGTTTCATCACTTCAAATACTTCATCAAAAGTGTTGCCTTTGCTGTTTGATGTGCAAGATTTGGAGGCTTGCAAAAAGGCTGTTGAATCAATTCCCGAAGAATTTAAAGATATTGATGTGCTGATTAACAATGCCGGATTGGCTGTTGAGTTAAATACCATAGACAAAGGCGATTATGAGGATTGGGAGCGCATGATCAACACCAATATTAAAGGGCTGCTTTATATGACGCGTTTACTGTCTCCCATTATGGTGGAAAAAAAATCGGGGCATATTATCAACATCGGTTCTATCTCAAGCAGAGAAGTTTACACGGGCGGTAATGTATATTGCGCAACGAAACACGCTGTTTTAGCTCTGTCGCAAGGCATGCGGATGGACTTGCTGCCGCACAACATTAAAGTAACGCACGTTTCTCCGGGCGCCGCAGAAACCAACTTTTCGGTTGTGCGTTTTCATGGTGATCAAACCCGCGCCGATAAAGTGTATGAGGGTTTCACGCCCCTCATTGCCGAAGATGTAGCGAACGTGGTGGAATATGTGCTTTCTTTGCCGGAGCATGTGTGTATCAATGAGATAAACCTTACTTGTACGGCGCAGTTTAATGGGGTGATTTTTAGGGGGTAAAAAAAAATAATTT
>WQSU01000271.1 GCA_009787675.1 Lentimicrobiaceae bacterium | reverse complement strand
CGTTCTTCTTCTATTTGTTTACAGCCCATAGCCAAATAAGAATCAGGGGCATCCATTTTTCCTATGTATTCAATAAAATACTCGTCATTAGAAAAAGACACTTCATTGATAATTTCTCCCTGAGCATTCAAATGTGCCAAAATACAAGTTCTAGTATAACCGCTTCCCTCTTGAATTGCATAACCATACACAATAAATGCCTCATTGTTCTCTATTCCAAGAGTTCCTCGACACCATGACCCTATATTGTCATCCTCATTAATGAGTTTGTTAATGGATATTTCATAATCTATATTTGCCAGAGTATTTATTTGGGCGATAGATGTATTGTAGGAGAAAATAAACAACGTGCATAACAGAATAAAAACGAATTGTTTCATATCGTAAAAAATAACTTTTTCATTTTTAGATTTTTTTAATTAAACAAAAGATTTTTTTGTTTGGCGCAAAATAATAGATTTTTATGATTAAAAGAGTAATTTTAATTTTATGTAGATATTTTTATACAAAACGAGACCTTTGCAAGGCAAATATTAAGATAAACATTTGATTGTTAATATTTTAATTGTGTTTTTTTTGGAATAATGATGAATCTTCGTTTCATGTTTTACTAAAAAAATAATCAAATGAGTTTTGCAGGCAATTACGTTGTTGTTGGCAATAGCCGGACAACGCGTGAGGATAAAAAAAGGAGAATTGACAGTTAAAAAACAGCGAAAAACTGTTTGAAAAAAACTATCTTTGCAGCCTTAAATCACAAAATGGTCACTTTAACAAAAGAAGAAGCGTTAGAAAAAATCAAATCACTAGTTGAACGTTTTGAGGAACATAAAGAATCTTACAAAAAAACGGAATACAATGAAACGCAAACAAGCCTCCAAGTGCGCAGATATGGATGGAACTCCAAATTAGCTACATGAAATCCTATGGAACCTTACGCCCCGATCTTCACCATAACCCCCGAAATCCTAAACTCCGCTTATGAAATTGCGGCAGATTTGGAACGGATTGATATTATTAGGGAGAAAGCATTAACACCACACCTGAGAAAAGAAAACAGAATAAAAACAATTCATTCGTCATTGTGGATTGAAGCAAACAGTTTGACGTTACAGCAAGTTACCGATATTGTGAATGGCAAGCGAGTATCGGGACCCAAAAAAGATATTTTGGAAGTGAAAAACGCCATTGTTGCCTACGATGAACTGTTGGAACGTAATCCCTACAACGAAAAAGACTTACTAAAGCAGCACAGCTTGCTCATGACTGGATTGGTAACGGATGCCGGAAAATACCGAAATGCAGGCGTTGGCGTTTTTGATGGTAAAGTACCTATTCATATTGCGCCACCTCATCAAAGAGTTCCATTATTAATGAACCAATTACTTGATTGGGCAAAAAATGCAAAACTTCCGCAAGTAGTGAAAAGTTGCATTTTCCATTACGAATTTGAGTTTATTCATCCGTTCAGCGATGGCAACGGAAGAATGGGCAGAATGTGGCAAACCCTTCTACTTTATCAAGAGAATCCTGTTTTCGCTTGGTTGCCTGTTGAAACCATTATTGCTCATAATCAACAGGAATACTACCGTGCGTTGAGACGCTCCACACATCATACTGACAGCGGTATTTTTGCACAATTTATGCTTTCGGCTATAAAGCAGGCAACAGTAGAGTTTAAGGAAAAATATCAAAAGAATGAAATTGAAGATGCAGGTGTAAATGCAGGTGTAAATGCAGGTGTAAAATTATCAAAAGTACAAGAAAAAATCTTTGAAATAATCGCCAAAGACAACAGTATTTCACAATCAGAAATTGCCAAGAAGATAAAAATTAATGAATCCACGGTTTATCGGAACATTGAGAAGTTAAAACATTTGAACGTGTTAGAGCGCAAAGGGTCTGATAAAACAGGGATTTGGATAATAAAAAGACGATAGAGAATCAAATGAAAACAGAAAAAATCAATAAAAAATAAAAAGAAGTTAGTTTGGCAAAGGTCTCGAAAATTGAACAAGCAGATTATAACGTTCAATTGTAGGCAACGGTGTCGTATTTATCACTGCTTTTCAATCATTTTAATTGCTTTATCAAAATCCGATTCAAAAAGATGGTCTTGAATAGGGCGATATTTTTCAAATTCGTTTTCGGCGTGCTGTTTGGCAATCAGAGTCGTAATTTTACCGGCATTTTGCAATAAGTCTTTTCCGTTTGCCTGCAAAATCAAGTCTAAATGTTTAGCCCAATCTTCCATCGTGAGCGGAATTTGTCGTTTGGCATATTCCTCAGCAAAATCCAAATAACCGTTGACAATACGTCCGAGCGATTCCAATTCATTTTCCGTCAAGTAATTTTTGGCTATCGCCACATCTGTTTTTACGATTTTTCCTTCCGGCGATTTTTCCCACGATGTTAAGCCCATATTTTCTTTGGTGTGGTCGGCGCGTTTGTAAATCAGTTCGGCAGCAGTGTTTTTATGTATTGCATAGTGCATTTTGTTCTGAACTCTTTTCCATTCGCTTTTTGTCTATTACATAGCCTCTCAAAGCAAAATCTCTCAACACCGATGTTGCCCACTGACGAAATGCGGTTGCTCGCTTTGAATTTACGCGATAGCCAACGGCGATGATGGCATCGAGACTGTAAGAATCAATATTGCGTGTTACTTGCCGATTACCTTCGTCTTGAACTTGTGCAAAAATTGCACAAGTTGCCTCTTTGCTCAATTCACTTTCTTGATAAATGTTCGTTAAATGCTTTGCAATCACACTTCTATCCACTTCAAATAAGGCGGAAATCAATTTTTGCGTGAGCCAAATTGTGCCATCTTGCAAGCGCACTTCTATTGTTTCTCCTGCTGAATTTTTAGTAAATATCAAAAACTCGGCGGTACTGTTGCGAATTTGGAGTTTATTGTTTTTGGGGTTCATTGGTGTATATTGTTTTTGTATTTTATGTTTTAGCATTTAAGGTTTGTAAACATTTTGTTTGTCTTCTATCAATAAGCTATTCCACCAGTTATCGCAAGCAGAAACAAAATCTTGTTGGTCTATTTGTGTTTTAGTTAATTCCATATTACTTTTTCTTTACACTGCCATTTGACAATAATCTAGAATAACTCGATGCCAACATAATTAGTCGCTCCTTACGATCACTGTAATATATTTTAAATCAATAAAATAAATTAAAAAAGTGTAGTATTTTTCGACCAAAAAGTGTATCT
>WQSU01000270.1 GCA_009787675.1 Lentimicrobiaceae bacterium | reverse complement strand
AGTACTGTTGCTTGTAATAGTGGTGAATGCAGACCCGTCGCTAATTGCCAAACCGCCGTTTACAGAAACTATGGACCCGCCATTAACATTAACTACGGCGCTCTGCACATCAGAGGCTATCAATAGCGCCGCATTTCCATTGCTTTCATCACTCTCTACTGTCCCGCCCGATTTGACTTCGAGAGTTACACCATTAGCGGCGATCTGGATGGCGCTGCCACTTCTTCCTGAAACGATGGTAGCATCGGCGCCAACGATAATTGTCGTGCCGCTGCCACTACCGGCGGGAATGTTGAAAATTCCGCCTGTGCCCGTTGTATTGCTAAGGGTACATGAAGTTACGTCTAACGTCCCTCCACCACTTACAGTAACAAGATAGGAATTATTTGTACCTGAATAAGTGGCTTTTGCACTCCATGCCACCGTTGCTGTTGGAGAAATTGCAAAGGTAAGTGCAGAGGCTATGATGCCGGTGCCGCTGTTCACCACAGAAATATTACCCGTAACGGTATAGGTGTTTCCACTGCATGACCAATTTGTATAGACTGCGCCTGAATTAGCAACACCTAAGTCTATAATCGTTGCATTGGATTGCGCCATAAGCTTATTATCAGAAAGCGAGGCAAGGAAAAGCGTGCATGTCAGTAATATTACTGCATTTAAGGGGATAATTTTTGAATTCATATTGATTTTATTTGTTGACAATTATTTAATTATTTGCGTTTTAAAAGTGCAATAAAGTTAATAATTTTATGTAATATTTTTTCAAATAGATAAACATAAATAATAAATAGCACTATTTTTGTTGTTGTTTTTAAATAAAAAGCGAAAATAAAACTTTTTCTGAAAAAATAACAAAAAAAGTTCTTTAGTGATAAAATATTTTTTTTGAAAACAAAAAAATACACTGAATTAATAGATTATTTTCAGCTGGGACAGGTAAAAAATTGAAGCGGCAAAGGTAGTGTTTTTTATTTTTTCTCGTGTGTGCACGCTCCTTTAGCTTCCTCTTTTATGTCGGCTTTGAAACGCCCCTCAATTTGATATAATTGATATAACGTTTTGGCGGAAAGAATCTTTTTCAATTGTACATACAAGTTTTTCTCCATAGTCAGCAGTTTCTCTTTTCTATCAATTCTATCTTCCATGAGAACATATAACTGTTTATCTGTCAACTTAGTATAATCAACTCTTCCTTTGCTGCGTTCAATACTGTTTTTTTGCAATAATGCCTTACTGTCTTCAAATATTTCCGCTTCTTCTTTAAGATAAGGATTGTAAAGATCCCAAAACGCCTGACGTTCAGCATTAGACAACACCAAATTACGTTCAATGAAATTTCTCTTAATCGTCATTATTGATTGACAATCTTCTTGCGCAAACAAGGGAGAAAATATAAATATTAACAAGATGGTGTAAAAAATATGTCTCATAGTTTTAGGTTAATAATTTATAGTTAAAAAAATCATTATTTATTTCTCATTTCTCACCTCTTATTCCTAACCTCTGCCATTAGTAATCGTAATAACAATCCAGTTCATCCATTGTATTGTAAAAGTTTTCGGTCTCGAAATCATCAACGTAACAATCAACGGCGAGGTAAACAATGGTTTCTTTATCTGCTACTAAGGGTGCCTTCGGAGATAACGGTTGTGTTGGGGGTTGAGAACTCTCTGGGGCAACTGATTCAGCCGTATCTTTTGAAATGTGTTCTGTAACTTCGGCTAAATGGTTTGCATCGAGAGAAATAGTTGAATCTTCGAGTTGAGGGAGTTCTTCGTGAACGTAGAAATGTTCATTAACATCTTTGTTTAGGAAAATGAAACAGGAGAGCGCTACAATGAGTACCACTGAAGCGGCTGCCGAAATGGCAGAAGTCCACCTTCGAAACGTTAAACGTTGCTTTTCTTCTTTTTTAACACGCTGCATCACATCGTATTGCAACTGTTCAAAATAATGTTCCGGAACTTCATACAAAGGCTTCTCTCTATATTTTTGTAAAGTATCCATGAATTGATTTTTATTGAAACTGCTTATAGACGTTAATATATATGGTAAGTTTAATGTTTTAACAAAAAATCTTCAACTTTTTTTACTGCAAAGTGGTAAGAAGCTTTTAGCGCTCCTTCCGAAGTGTTTAGAACTTTCGACATCTCTTCGTATGGCATTTCCTCATAATATCTTAGTGAGAAAACAATGCGCTGTTTTTCAGGTAAATGAAAAATTGCTTCTTGAATGAGTTGTACAATTTTCTCGGAAGACACATATTTTTCATCGGGAATCGTTTGCAACATCCAGTCGGTATAAGAATCGTCGGTGAGGTTCAGTAATTTTTTCTTTTTTTCGATGAAAGTTAATGATTCATTGGTGCAGATTCTAAGAATCCATGTTTTCAGGCTGGATTCTCCGCGAAAACTTGACAGATGACGCCAGATTTTAATGAACACATTTTGCGAGACATCGTTGGCATCATCATGTAAACCTACTATTCTTCTAACATTTTGATATACATCTCTTTGATATTTTTTGACGAGCATTTCAAAAGCGCGATTTCGGGTATTTTCACTCGAAAAAAGTTCAAGAATCAGTTCGTCGGTAGGCATAGAAAAGATTTGCGCGAAAATACAGTTAAATTTAATTAGCTGATTCTTATTAAAATTAAAGTTAATTTAGCCCCAATATCATTCGCGCCTCACTTGGCGTTGCAATTTCTCTTCCCAATTCTTTCGCCATGCGCACCACTTTGGCTACCAACTCGCCATTAGACTTGGCAAGCACGCCTTTCGAGATATATACGTTATCTTCAAAACCCACGCGCACATGTCCTCCGTCAATAATTGCCGCCATTGCCAAAGGGAACTCGAAACGTCCAACGCCGGCAACGGTGTAAGTAGCATCTGGGGGAATGGAGCCGCGCATAAAAACAAAGTCGCGTAAATCGCCCCCAATGCCGCCGTTTACGCCCATCACAAAATCGAAATGCAACGGCTTGTTGATGAAGCCTTTCTTGTGTAAACGCAGTGCCATCTCAATCATACTTTTGTCGAAACACTCCAACTCGGGTTTGATGCCGCGCTCAATCATTCTCTGACCGAAATATTTGATAGTATTTTCCGTATTTTCAAATATTTCGTCACCGCCGAAGTTCAGTGTGCCGCAATCTAACGTTGCCATTTCGGGGTTTAATTCTGTGGGTTGCAGCCGTTCATCGTTGGTCATGCCTACGGCTCC
>WQSU01000269.1 GCA_009787675.1 Lentimicrobiaceae bacterium | reverse complement strand
ATCTTCAACGCCGCTATTCGACTGTTGCATAGATGTTTTTGTGGCTTCCAACTGTTTTTCCAATGTAGCAATTTGAGCGTTAATATCATCTAACTGTTTGGGTGTTGCCGCTTCCGACTTCAAAAGACTTTCAATTCTTGCCTTTTCTGTTTTGGCGGTTTCAATTTGCTGCTCAAGGGCTGCGGTTTGTTTGTGAATATCTACCCATTGATTTTTGATGGCTTTGGCATTCATCTCCAATTGTAACTTTTTGAGATGCAATTGTGTAGTGTCAATACAACCAAGTATCTCAAAGGCTTCCACTGTTTGACCTTCTTCTACATCAAAACATATAATTTCGCCGCTCCCTTTAGCGGAAATGATAATCTCTTTTGTCTCAAAAACCCCTGAAGCATCTGCCTGATTTTTATTACTGTTACAAGCAGCCAATAAGAGAATAAAAAATTGAGAATTAAGAATTAAGAGTTGAAAACCCCTCTTTCTTGCTTTTGATTTTGTTACTTCTTTTATCATATCTAACACCTTTTTAATTGTTAATTTAATTATTAATTTTTAATTGTTAATTCTTAATTGTCAATTGTCCACACTCAATTCTCAATTGATAAACGGTTTGCAACAAATTAAGTTCATGCACTGCCTTAACCTGTCGCGCCATATTTTCATTGGTTACATCTCTGAGATAGTCACTTACGGTTAGCGTACCGTTTTCTACTTTTGCGGCGGCGGTGCTTTTTATTTTTGCCCGTAGTTCAATAATTTCATCATCTTGCTTTAGAAGTTCATTAAACTTTTCAATATCAGCATTTTGTTGTGTAAGTTTTTGATTGGTATTGAACAGAAAAACCTCTTTTTGAATTTCTATGTTTTTTTGAAGATTGGCGAAATTTCTTTTGTCATCTTGCATGGTATATAATCCGCCAAAATTCCACGAAAGATTTAGCCCGCCCATAAAATAAGGGGTAAATCCCGATTTAAACATATTCAATCCCGGATTTCCCAATGCGCCTGTGGCAAACAATGAAATACGCGGCATTCCTTTAGTATAAAGCATTTGCGATTGAATATCAAACTGTTTGTTTTGCGCAAAAAAAAGCCTCAATTCGGGACGGTTTTCAATATTGCTTTCTGCTTCTGTCAATTGCGGACGAATCAAATCTGTGGGAGTTGCAATCGGTTCTCCAATAAACGCACTTAGTACTGCCATGCCCGCTTTTTGGTAAGATCTCATTTCCGTGGCACGTTGTTTGGCATCTAAAATACTGACTTTCACATTATCCAAATCTGAACGTAGCGCAATGCCGTTTTCAATGTAACTTTCAATTATTTTATAATTCCGTTCCAATTCTTCAACAAACAGTTGGTTTTGTTTAATTTGTTCGTTAAGCGACAAAATGCTAAAATACAATTGATTCACTTGGTGATAAAGGGCATATAAATTCACTTCGGTTTGTGCTCTGCTCACATCGGCATTTGCAGCTGCCATTTTCTTTTGTGTAACCATCATTCCACCGTCCCAAAGCACCTGCGAGAGATTGAGGGCAACATTATACTGATCTTTCGTTGGAAATGCTATATCAGTAATTCCCATATTATCAACCATTTCAAGAAATTTTTCAGGAAAAGTAGTAACATCACTTTGCCACGATGCCTTGCCCGTGAGAGACAGTTGCGGCAACCAATTTTTCTGAGTTACTGCAATATTAAAAGTTTTCGATTGCTCAATCAAGTCATATTGTTTGATGAGTGGATAGTTTGCCTGCGCTTTTTCGTAACACATTTCAATGCTCATCTGTGCCAAAGAATTGACAATTGATAATTGACAATTGAGAATTAAAATCGTGATAATAATAAATTTACGGTGTTTCATATACTCTTAATTGTTAATTGATAATTAGTATTGATATTTTTGTTCAACAATCTTGTCTATTATATTACAAAAAAATTTACGTTCTTAAAGCATTCAAAATAAATTGCACATTACTTTCGCACCTTTCGTTCAAGAAATTTTTCAATATTTCGTCGTTTTCAAAATGCAAATTTTCTTTCAAGACGGGCAATGCAACAAATGTAGAAATGTTAATAGACAGAATATTCATCAACAAATTTTGAATGGTAATGGGGCGAATGGTGCCTTTAGCCATTTCAGTATTTAGCATTTTTTCAATAGTAGATAAAAAAGGAAATAAATGTGGAAACAGTGTTTTTATAGCCCATTCGCGGTTTTCCCTGTTTGATAGAATTTCTCTAAAAACAAACATAGGGAGTTGCGGATTGTGTGCTATAAATTTGAACTGTGTTTCAATCAGGAGTCTCAATGTTTCTTTAAAGTCAGTATTTTGTTCAAATATTACATTGAACAATTGCGTTAGTTTTTGCACTTTTTCCTTAAAAATTTTTTGAAACAGTTGCTCTTTTGTACGGAAATAATAATGTAACATAGAATGACTTACGCCTGCACGTTGCGCAATTGCCATCGTTTTTGCATTGCCATACCCTTTTTCTAGAAACTCTGCTTCAGCAGCTTCAAGAATGATTTGTTCTGTATTTACTTCGTTGTTATCCATGTAACCGTATTTTTTTAAACATATTTGTTAGACAACATTGTCGGCGCGAAAATATATTTTTTTATTATGATTCTATTTGCATACAATATAACACAACTAAAATTTTTGAAGAATGATTAATTGGAAGTTGAAAAAGAAGTATTTTTGCCAAATTCTTATAAATGAAAAGCCACAATTTAATTCGTGAAGTGGATGCATCTTAAATCTTCAAACCTAAACAGTATCAGTAATTCTGCCAAAACTCTTGGCATCAGAAATTTAGCCGGATCCTCGCTGGCTGTGTTAGTAGCTCATAATTTAAAAACAACAGAGAATATTCACTTGTTTGTGCTTTCGGGAAAGGAGGAGGCGCTCTTTTTTTTCAACGACTTGGAAATCTTGTTGCAAGATAAAGAGAAACCGCTCAACGAAAAACAGGTGTACTACTTTCCCGCCTCCTACAACAAGGTGAACCATTGGCAAGAGAATGACACCACATATTTGAAAATGAGGGCGGAAGTGATTGACAAACTGATTCATAATCAAAAAGGAATCCTCATCGTTACTTACCCCGATGCACTGTGTGAAAGAATCGTGTCGAAGCAATATGTGCAGGAAAACTCATTTTCTATTGCCAAAAACGAACTCCTGCCCATTGATATCTTTTTAGAGTTTCTATATGAATATCAATATGCTCAA
>WQSU01000268.1 GCA_009787675.1 Lentimicrobiaceae bacterium | reverse complement strand
ACGTAGATGAAAATTTAACCTCTCAAACATCTCTTTAATATCGTTAATTATTAATCAATTATAAAATTATATTCAGATGAAAAAACTATTTATTATTTTAGCTTGCGTATGCTTTTGCGCAGTAGGTTGTAAACAGCAAACAACTCAACAAAATTCTCAAAATCATGAGAATATTGAATCTGACGTAAACATTGCGGATATGATTTTTTGTCAAAGTTGCTGCATGCCTTTGGCTGATGATCTTTACGGCACCAATGCAGATGGCACGGTGAATGAGGATTATTGTAAATATTGCTATATGGATGGTGCGTTTACAGCGCCCGATCTTACTATGGAAGAGATGATTGCCATTTGCATCCCCTATATGGTGGAGCAAGGCATGGCAGCAGAAGATGCCCGCTACATTCTTGAAAGCACTTTGCCGAATTTGAAACGGTGGCAGTAGTTAAGAAATGAGGAATGAGAAATGAGGAGTAGGTATGAGTGTTTTTGAAATATTCTTGATTGCGTTGGGGTTGTCGATGGATGCTTTTGCGGTTTCTGTTACTTTGGGATTGTCTGTAAAGAAACCTAAGTGGCAACAATTTCTAATTCCCGGATTGTATTTTGGTTGTTTTCAAGCCATCATGCCATTAATTGGGTATTTAGCCGGAATCAATTTTGCACATAAAATTCAAAATTTAGATCATTGGATTGCCTTTATTTTATTGGGTTTTATTGGAGGAAAAATGATAATAGACAGTTTTTCAAAAGAAGAGAAAAAGGTAAATGAAAATCCGTTTAGAATAACAACCATGCTATTGTTGGCAATTGCCACAAGTATTGACGCCCTCGCCGTTGGAGTAACCTTTGCATTCTTTGAAATTAATATTTACAAAGCAATCATAATCATTGGATTAATCACTTTCTGTATGGCTATTGCCGGAGTAAAAATCGGCAATATTTTTGGAACAAAATTTAAGTCAAAAGCAGAATTTGTAGGAGGGGCTGTTTTGGTAATTTTGGGAGTGAAGATATTGGTAGAACATCTATGGTAATGATTCTTTCTGATGCTTCAATATCTTAGCATCCAAATAAAAAACAACCTCTTCGGCAATGTTGTTGCAACGGTCGCCAATCCGTTCCAACTTGCGAACTACAGCATGAAGAAACATCAACTCCTCTGCTTTTGCAGGGTGGGCAAGCATCTCATCAGAAAGTATTTTTACCGCATTAAAGTTGATTTCATCTACTAAATTATCAATACCGAAAACCTTTTCTGCTTTTTCTGTATTCTCTTCATTAAAAGCTTCTTTCGATAAAGCATACATGGTGAGCACTTCTTTAAACATCTGTTCAATGTTTAAATTAGATTTGAACGGTTCGGGCAGTTCTTCGCTCATGTTTTTTATCACAAAGATGGCGATGCCTTCTGCAAAATCCCCGATGCGTTCTAAATTATTGTTAATCTTTAAAATAGATAATGCCAAACGCAAATCTATCGCCACTGGATTGTAGGTAGCAATAAACGTTTCACATTCCGCATCAATCTTTAATTCCAAAGCGTTGACCATTTTTTCGCGACTCATCACTTCGCGCGCCGTCGCCTTGTCAAACTGCAACAATGCTTTCTCCGATTTTTTTAATTGCTTTTCTACCAACACCCACATCTCTTGGAGTGAGGCTTTTAATTTTTGAAGTTCAATTTCAATCTGAATCATAATATGGTGGTTAATTTGGTTAAAGGTTAAAAGTACAAGGTTTAAAGATTTAAGATTTAAAAATTTAAAGATTTAAGATTTAAAGATTTAAAGTTCAAAATTTAATCATCTCATCATCTCATCATTCTACCCAAACCGTCCCGTAATATAGTTCTGCGTGGCTTCTACGGAGGGGTTCAGGAAGATTGTTTTCGTGTGGTCGTATTCAATGAGTTCGCCTAAGTAGAAGAAGGCGGTTCGGTCGCTTACACGGGCGGCTTGTTGCATGTTGTGGGTAACGATGACGATGGTGTAGTCTTTTTTAAGTTGATGGATGAGTTCTTCAATTTTTGAAGTGGAGATGGGATCTAATGCCGAAGCCGGCTCATCCATAAGGATTACGGAAGGCTTAATTGCCAAACAGCGTGCAATGCACAAGCGCTGCTGCTGTCCCCCCGAAAGTTCAAAAGCAGATTTTTTGAGTTTGTCTTTTACTTCTTCCCACAAGGCAGCTCCTTTGAGCGATTCTTCCACACACTCCTCTATAAACGATTTGTCTGTTACACCATTAACACGCAAACCATAGGCAACGTTTTCAAAAATAGTTTTCGGAAAAGGATTCGGTTTTTGAAATACCATCCCCACTTTTTTGCGCAGTTCATCTACCAACACATTTTTTGCATAGATATTTTCGCCGTCAACGTGAATAGTTCCGGTCATTTTCGTATTCATAATCAAGTCGTTCATTCTATTAAACAAACGCAGATAGGTGGATTTTCCGCAGCCTGATGGACCAATAAAGGCAGTAACCGCCTTTTCCGGAATATCCATACTTATATTTTTCAACGCATGAAAATCTCCGTAATAAAAGTCTAATGTTCGGGTTTCTATACAATTCATTGGTTATAGGTTTAAAGGTGTAAAGGTGGATAGGTGGATAGGTGTAAGGGTGGATAGGTGTAAGGGTGGATAGGTGGATAGGTGGATAGGTGGATAGGTGTAAAAAAATATGGAGTTATGGTGTTATCGTTCATTCAGCTTTTGTACCATCTCTATTAATCATTAATCATTAATCACTATTTACCCCATTTTTACTTTTCTCCCAAAGTATCTTCGTAGCATATTTGCTAACAGGTTTAGGATTAATACTATGGTAATTAGCACGAATGCGGTTCCGTAGGCAATGGTGCGGCTGGCTTCAATGTCGGTGCCGGAGGTAGAGATGACGTAGAGATGGTAGGGGAGCGCCATGACCTGATCAAAGATGGAACTTGGGAGTTTGGGAAGGAAATAAGCTACGGCAGTGAACATGATGGGTGCGGTTTCGCCCGACACACGCCCGATAGACAAAATGAGTCCGGTGATGATGTTGGGGAATGCCATAGGAAGCACCACTTTCACAATAGTTTGCAGTTTGGTGGCGCCCAGCGCTAAGCTGCCGTGACGGAAGCTGTCGTCAATCTGTTTCAAAGCTTCTTCAGTGGTGCGGATCACGATGGGCAGCACCATCAATCCCAAAGTTAATGAGCCGGCAATGATGGAGTCTCCGAAACTTAAATAGTTGACAAATAATGCCATTCCAAA
>WQSU01000267.1 GCA_009787675.1 Lentimicrobiaceae bacterium | reverse complement strand
GCTTGGCGNCAGGCGGGGCTTCCACGGCCGTTCGGACGGGCGATAAACTTCCAAACTCGCACAAACTTTCGGGCGAGCCACCGCCCCGCTTGCGCCAAACCGCCCGTTAGGCGATCGCCCATTTGCCACTCTATTTTATTCATTATTTTATCGTTTAAATTTTTCATATTTCCAACAAAAATGGCTCATTCACAATCTTGTTTTTTCTTACAAGCGAGGCATTGATAAAAGTTGTGTGTTGCGATTTTTCAGTTCCGTAACCTGCGTGAACGTGTCCAAATAAATGATATTTTGGGCGAATTTTCGGCAAGGCTTGCAGCAAATCAACGCGACCGAAATTATTGCCGTCATCAAAATCCAAAATACCATAAGGCGGTTGGTGCGTGATTAAAACATCTGTTTCATTTGGAATTTGCGCCACAAATTGCGCCGTATCGCCGTTTAATTCATTTGAAAGAAAATAAGGAAATCCCCAAAATTTTACTCCCTCGATTTCAACTCCTGAATAGCACAAATAATGACAATTCACAGACAGATTTTCGATTTGTTCACCGTCTAAACAAAGGTCGTGATTGCCTGCAACGAAAATTTTGTGTCGAAAATCCAAATCGCAAAACCAATTCAAAAAATCTAACATTTTACTTTCAGTGCCGTCTTCAGTTGCATCGCCCGAATGAACGATAATGTCGGCTTTCGGCAGTTTTTTCACTAAATGGTGCTTACTGTGTGTGTCGGAAATGTGGAGGATTTTCATTTTTTTTATAGAGATACCTTTCCATTACATATTCATAATTTTCTTTTCCCAATAATTCTTTCTTCGCTTCACATACAACATATCCGATTGCAGACAAAAAACCACAATATTCAATTCGCGAATCAACTTTAATTTCTTTCAAAAATTTATCCACAAGACATTTAAACATTGTAAGAGTTTCTCGATAATTATCTATATCCTGTCCGAATTTATCTGAAAATGCAACATCAAAACAAAGACTATGAAGTTTAATTTTTTTGTTCTCATATTCAGGTTTATTCATAATATTTAAAATTCCAAGTAAGTGGCTACAAAGTTGTTTTATACCACCTCCATAGATTTTCTGTCCATCAAAGTGGTTAATAACTTCATTTTTGAATTTGATAAAAGCATCTACAACATCTTCTGAAAGGTATATATATTTTGCTTTATCATCATATTTGCCTTCAAATTCAATCTTCTCTTTATTGATGACTTCAAACATTTTAACTTCAAAAAGTTCAATTGTTTGCGTTTCTACATCTTCAATTTTCACATCAATTTGGGCTGGTCTGTCAAAAACTTCCATAGAAAATTCAAACTCCCTATCTTTCACTCCTGAAAAAATATTATAGGCAAATGCCTGAGAACTTTTTAAACTTCCTGCCCACTTATGAAATTTAAAGTTTTTTTCGGGCGTAGTTATAAAATTATCTTCTCGGTTTTTCAACACAAAACTATGTTTGCCGTCTGTTTCAAGCGGCATTTTCGAGCGATTAAATATGCATTCACGCAAATAGGATATAGTACAAACATTTTTATATCCGTCAACTACAAATTTTTCTATTTCTTCTCTGTAATTCATAATATTTCTTTTTGAAAATTTAATAAATAAGTTTTTACATTAATTTTTTTGCCTTAATAGTCCGTTTCCATTGTATAAATTGCCTTTAAATTCTAAAACAGTTAAATCTGCGCTATAGCCAGTGAAACCGAGTGTTTCTCTTGCAAACTCTTCTTCCATCCACGCCACGAGTTCCCAATTTCCCAAATCGTCGAAATCTTTGTCTTCGTTCATAATTTCAATTTTTATTTGATAAACATCTATAAGCGTAATGTAAAGCATTTTCGTTAAAACCATAATTCGACAAAAGTTTAATTATATCGGCAGGATTACTTTCCAACGCAATTTCCAATGTAGTTTTCCCTGTTTCATCGGTCAGAACGCCAACCGCATTTTCAATCAGTTTTTCAAGGTAGAATTTTACCGTTTCAATATCGCCAACGTATGAGGCTTTTAAAAACATCTTTTTTAGACACTCGGTATAAATTTCTACTTCTCTGATTTCGCTGTATTTCAATAAAATCGTTGCAATTTCCCATTTGTTTTTTTCGAGTGCTGCATCAACAGCACCTAATATCGCTTTTTCACTTACACCCTCTTCTAACAAATCCTTTACTTTTTTGATTTTTCCTTCTTTTGCGTACTGAATGAATATGTAATCTTTTGAGGATTTTTCGGGTATATAAATACCTTCTTCGTAGCAAAATTTTGTTTTGCTTGTGCTTTTTTGAATATCGTTCGTTAATGCACTGTCTAATCTTTTTTTGTCTGCACCTGCACCATATTCAAGCAAAAGTTCCAATATCACGGTGTTTTCTGCATTTTTTGCGGCACGTAATGCAGAAAAGGCTGTACGCCGCCAAAAACTTTCTCGATTTATTTTTTCGCCATTTTTCAAAAGCATTTCCAAAATTTCACTATTCCCTTGTTCTGCTGCAAGCACAATAGATTTTGCACCATAATAGGTTGCGGCATTGATTTTTTCTTCGGTCAATGCTTTTTTAACTTCGTCAGCCTTACCTGTTTCTACTGCTTTGAATAATTGTTCGTTTATCATATTTGTCAAATTTTTCTGTTCAAAATTTTCTCAAAGATTGGCGCAAGCCAATCTTTGAGAAAAACAAAATTTACAACAATCTGTTTTAACAGGCAGTATGTGTTGAAATTACATTTCCTCTTTCCCCATACACATAAATATTACTGCCTCTTTTCACTGAAAAGGTGCTACTTGTGTAACCTTGAAGTTCGCCATAATTTCCGTCAACTGTACAGATTACTCCGCCTTTTTCGTTGTAAACATAAATCGAACTGCCTTTTTTAATTACTGACGCGATTGCCATAATAAAATCCCTTATTTGTGTCGGGCGCAACTTTAAAATTTTGCCTACTCTAAATGATTTTCGGCTTTTCCATATATACTAATACGAATGAGAAATTTAACCGAAGCATTTTGAGGGCTGTTTTTAACTAAAATTTAATATTTCTACGCTTTTTTAATATTTTTTATAAATATCTATCAAATTTCACTTGCTCTTCATTGAATTTTCAGCCCTCTCCTTTGTTTGGCTGCACTTTCGGATTACGCTGTGCTATCCGCGGGTGTCGCCTAACGCCCCAGCGGCTTGGCGCAGGCGGGGGGTACGATACAGTTCATGCGGGACACAAACGTTCATATTCCCACTGCACT
>WQSU01000266.1 GCA_009787675.1 Lentimicrobiaceae bacterium | reverse complement strand
ATCATATTTTGATTGTTAAAATCTTCATGTGATTCAATATCAACATTCTCATAATCAGGAATAAATCTTTTAATATTATTAATGTCCATTTTTGCTATAGCAAACAAAAATGGGAGCAGCTTAAGAATATTATTTTCGTTGCCACTAATCTGCAATGAAATCATTAATGGAGAGTTTTCTGAAAGCGTAACTTCTACGCAATTGGGTATAGTGTCATCTTTCATTTTCGTTATAGTAAAAAGCTTCCCTATAATTTTTCCTACGCTCTCAGAATCGTTAGTATTAATATTTGTTCCAAAAACCATATTAAGAATAGTCTTTTTATTTGATGAAAATAAAATTCCTTTGATTTCTCCAATGTTACGCATATAACATCTTATTTCGGCACTGCTTAAATCCGTATTAGAACCAAAACGACTAATCAAGTTATAGAATTTTTGTAAAGCATTTGGATTAAACAAATTACAGTTAGATATTAATTTGCAATAAAACTTTATCATGCGAAAATCACGACTTGAGGCTGCTGACATTAGCCCCATTTTTAAGCTTTTTGACGCATTTGAAAAATCGCCTAGAACTAAATGTATGTTTGCGAGTGGAAAGAAAAACTCAGAAAATTTATCGCTCCTCAAATTCCAATATTGAATTAACATTGGGATGACCGTTTCAATATATTCCTGAGCAGACAATTCCTTTCCTTTTGATGAAGACACTTTAATAGAATCTTTAGTTTTAGCTATATACTCTGCACATCCAAAAATATATGGTATTTGTGAAAACGGTAAAATTACATTGGACATTGTTGGAGCTTCTATCTGTGAATAGTTCATATTTAATTCCGTTAAATTCATATCTATAAATAAACATTTTAAGAAAAACGCATTTTCAAGCGTTGAACTTTTAATAGAAACATTTCTAAACTTGCAATCTTCAAAAAATGCGCCAGTGAATGTACAAGCTTCAAAACTTGTATCTGCAAATCTACAGCCAATAAAATTACAATTGTTAAAAGTTGACACTATTGTTTTGCTAGTTATGAATTCACAATCATAAAAATTACAAAATTGAAAATCTGGTTGATACATAGAGCATTGATAAAATTTACAGCTTTTAAAAATTGAACCCGTTACGGCTGCAAAATCAAAATTGGTGTGAGAGAACACACAATTATTTAATGTAGTGTGGTTGAGATTTTTCTTTGTAAAATCGTCAGTTATTGTAGCTTGACTACCTATTTGAGAGGATTCATAATCTTCTTTATCGTACCCAAAGTTTCGTAAATTTTTTTCTAATCTATAAATATCCACTATAAAATTCCCCTGTCAAAAAATTGTAGCGATAATTTAGAGTTATCCTGTATCCATCCATAATATAACATAAATTTCCACCATGTTCAACAAACAGACAAATTTCAATGATACAATGGAAACCGCAACGGAAGCTATCACTTAGCCTTTCGTTAATCTCGTATCACTCGAGCTTGATTTTGTTTCGCGGGTGTTTAAGGGCTAGTATTTGACGTTGCTTTTCCATCGTGACTTGCGTATATATTTGAGTTGTTTGTATTGAGCTATGCCCAAGCATTCGCTGAATATAGCGGATATCCACATCTTCTTCTAGCAAAAGCGTGGCAAAAGAATGACGAAACATATGAGGCGTTAAATGCATCGGTATTCCCGCTTTGTCAGCGATACGTTGAATCATGAAACGAACAGATTGCTCCGAGTGGCGTTCGCCCATCCGGTTCGTAAAAAAAAAGCCGAGTTGTTTTCGTTAGCGTTTTGATATTGACGCAATGATTTTATAACATCGTCGTTTTCAATTTGGATAATACGCTCCTTTGTGCCTTTACCCATTATGTTAATGATTCCATCTTCTAAGTTTATATCTTCCTTCTTTAATGAGCAGAGTTCGGATACCCTTACTCCCGTGGCAAATAATATCTCAAGTATTGCTATATCCCTAAGTGTAGATGACAGACTGTAGGGTGTCGTAGCCATGCCGTATTCATTAAGGGCTGTAGCCAAGAGTTGTTCAATTATTCGCAAAGGGATAGTTCTTGGCAATTGTTTCGGCTCTTGAAACTTGGTTTTGATTTTTCTCATGGGATTGGTATCGAGGATTTCCTCAAATTCCAAATAGTTAAAAAACGCCCGAAGACTTGCCATTTTACGTTTTACCGTTCGCGGCTTATGCTCTTGATGAAGCATTCGAATGAATTCGGTTATTGTAATTTTTGATATTGCCTGTTCCGATGTGGTTACACAGAACTCCGCAAACTGCCGAAGATCAATTGTGTATGCTTTCAGGGACAACGAGCTTAACTTTTTTTGGTATTTGCAAAAGTGCAAATACCCTTTGATTTCATTTTGGATTTCCATCATGAACATCTCCTTTTTGATGAGTTTAGGGATTTATTATACACGAGTCTTTGGCGTGTATTTACAGATTTTAGGGAGGTAGCGCAAGCGGAGGAAAAAACGCAGGGCGAGTGAATGGCACCCCTATAAAATGCAAAATCAATGCACGGAAAAAGCCTTGAAAACACAGAGTTTTCAAGGCTTTTCGGAGTGGAGATAAGGGGAGTCGAACCCCTGACCTCTTGAATGCCATTCAAGCGCGCTCCCAACTGCGCCATATCCCCGTATCGCAAAAGCGATTTGGTGCGGGGGATAATATAGCATATTTTTTGTACGTGTGCAAGCTTTTATAGGCTTTCGCCAAAATCCTCGCGAAACTTTTTATGGAGTTTATTGGGCCAATCGCCTATGGGTTTTAGGCGACCGAAGAAAAAGCGCAGTACGCGTGGCTCTTCAACAAACTCCAGGCCGCCGATTAGTTGGCGGTTTTCGTAAAGCCATGTTAGGCGGTCGGCTACATATTTTACTTGCGACAGGGTGAATACACGTTTTGGGAAGGCAAGGCGTAGGAGTTCCATATGGGCGGGGGTTTCCGAGCCGTCGGGGTTGCGTTGCTCGGAGAGTGTGCCGCGTTCCATTCCGCGTACGCCGCTGGCCAGGTAGAAGGCCGCCGCCAATGCTCCTGCGGGGTATTTTTCCTGGGGGATGTGTGCGCAAAATTGGCCTGCGTCTACGTGGCAGCCAAGGCCGCCGGGTGGGGTTACTACGGGTATGCCCTTGGCGATTAGTTCTTCGCACAGGACTTTTACAAAGATGGGGGTTTGGCTGATGATGTCCATGTCGAGGGATTCTTGCAGGCCGATTGCCATGGCTTCCATCTCGCGGACGCTCATGCCGCCGTAGGTTAGAAAGCCTTCGTATAG
>WQSU01000265.1 GCA_009787675.1 Lentimicrobiaceae bacterium | reverse complement strand
TTTTTACAGGTGGAGTACGTAGATGAAAATTTAACCTCTCAAACATCTCTTTAATATCGTTAATTATTAATCAATTATAAAATTATATTCAGATGAAAAAAGCACTCATCACCTCCGTTTTAAGTATTTTGTTTACTTTTTTATTACAAGCACAACAGAATAGTGAAAACTTTTACTATTACTATGGAAAAAAACTCTTCATACAGCCAAAGAACAATCAATTGCTTCTTAAATTTGATCCAACGGCGAATAAAGAACAATTAAAAACAATAATCAAAAGTGATAATTCTTTAGCGCTAACTTCTCATCTGAACATTGATGATCATACTTTCTGTTTTGCTGTTTTAGAAGCAAAAAACAGAAATGACATTTCATTAGCTACCCTTGAATTCTATGCCTCAAGAGAAGAAGTTATTTCTGCCAACTTTCTATTTCAATACAATAATGTCCTTTGCGGAATTATGGATGAATTTATTGTCAAATTAAAACCTACAACATCTTTAGGACAATTACAATTGTTAGCAGAAAAAAATCATTGCAAGATTTTAAAAGAAAACGACTTTGTAAAAAATCAGTTTTTGCTAAGTATTTCTAAAATATCGTCTTTAAATGTATTACAGATATCCAATCTATTTTATGAAACAGGTCTTTTTGAATTTTCTGAGCCAAATTTCTTTATCTTGAATGCTTTCCAGTCCAATGATCCTTATTTTGATCAGCAGTGGAGTTTGAAAAATGTGGGACAAAATGGTGGTGTATCAGGTGTTGATATTAATATTGAACCTGCTTGGGAGATCACACAGGGAAGTCATAACATAAAAATAGCACTTCCCGATGATGGTGTTGACTTAAACCATCCAGATCTCTATCAAAGCCTTTTGCCCGGATATGACGCTTCTAGTAATAATTCCAGTGGAGGTATTTTTTGGGACAGTGATAAACATGGGACAGCTTGTTGTGGAATACTTTGTGCAAAAAAAGATAACAATAAAGGTATTAGTGGTGTGGCTCCTGATTGTAAAACAATTCCAATACACATGAGTGCTAATGGCGGTGGATTTCCTAGTATTTGGGTAGCCGATGCTGTTAATTGGGCATGGAAAAATGGTGCAGATGTTATGAGTAACTCGTGGGGCGGCCTGCCTAATACACCTATAAAGAATGCTATTGATAGTGCCACTATTTATGGTCGAAATGGAAAAGGCTGTGTTGTTGTTTGTGCAGCAGGAAATTCACTACTTGGGATAACAGGAGTACTTAATCCTGCATGTCAGGAAAATGTTCTCGCAGTTGGAGCAATTGACAGATGCGGTTTTAGAGCCGGAGATATTTCATGGGTACCTTACACATGTGATCCATGTACGCATGGCAGTTTATTTAGCTCCTATGGTGAAGGATTGAATGTTGTTGCACCAGGTTCACATATTTACACTACTGATGTTCAAGGTAATGGCGGTTATAATACCCTAAGTGGAACAGACGGAGATTATTGGAGTGGGTTTGGAGCTACTTCATCTGCTTGTCCGCAAGTAGCTGGTATTGCAGCCCTTATTCTTTCTATACGTCCCGATTTAATGCAATCTGAAGTTCGACAAATAATAGAATCAACTTGTAAAAAATTAGAGAATTACACATTTAGTAAGAATGAAATTCTCAATTTTTATGGTATATGGAATATCAATCTTAATGGGACATGGAACAAGGAAGTGGGACATGGTTTGGTGGATGCTCACGCCGCACTCACAAAAGCTATTCATAAATCAGAATGTAGAGATTATTTATTGCCTGCTGTTCTTGGTACAATTACCCAAAATACTATATGGAACACACCCATGCAGGTAGTTGGAAATATAGCTATCCCAAATGGTGTTTCATTAACTATATCATCTACAGTAAAATGCGACTATGATGTTTCATTCATCATCCACTCAGGAGGCAAACTCATCATAGATGGCGGCAAACTCACCAACGCCTGCGGTGGTGAAATGTGGGAAGGCATCACCGTAATAGGTGATCCCAACCTCTCCCCATCCTCAAATTATCAAACCACAGTGCAAATTAAAAACGGCGGCGCCATAGAAAACGCCGTGTGCGGCATAACCGTTACAAACGGAGGACACGTAAGCGCTTCCAAAGCCCATTTTATTAACAACAAAATCGGCGTTAAGTTTGAGCCTCGTGCCGCAGAACAAGCCCAAACCGCATCGTCAGGCTCATTTAGTCATACAAACTTTGTTTTAAACAACAACTATTTGGGGAACCTCGCAGATTTTGAAGCGCATATTATTGCCCAAAGCAGCGGCAGTGTGGGGGTTACAGGATGTGTCTTTTCAAGCACCGCCCCTAAAAATATCTCAATTGCCAATAGAAATAACGGTATTGTGGCAATCAATACAAATCTATCTGTAAGCGCGTTTTGTACGAATATGCATATTATTACAGGATGTGTGGAACCCATGGACAAAACCTCTTTCACAGGATTTACAAATGCTATTAAAGCCTCTAATTCAGGAGCATCCCCTGCGTTAAAAGTGAGCAACTGTAACTTTTACGGTAACCTAAAAGGCATACTCTTAAATGGCATAAATTATCCCGAATTGATTCTAAATTATTTTGCAATACCGGAATATGGTTCTCTTAAATTGACTCATGGAATACATATTTCTGATGCTTCGGGATATAAGATAGAAGAAAACAATTTTTGGGGCGCCGTTCACCCTTTCGAATCCAGTGTGAGCAGAATGATAGGAATACACATTCAAAATAGTGGCGCTAATGAAAATGAGGTTTATAAAAACTCTTTTTCGAATCTTGCCGTAGGACAATTGTCTTATAAAAACAATGCTTCTGCTGCTTCGGTGGTTCCTCCTACCGGATTACAAATCTTGTGTAATAGTTTTGACAAGATGCATAATATTGATATTTTGGTAGGTAGCTATCCCGGAACTTTGCCCATTATAGACCTTCATACTATTAGAAAATTGCAAGGAAGTACAGTAAAGCCTACCGGTAATCTATTTATGGGTACGACTTATAATCACCATATTGATAATTTCCAGTCTCCCAATATGCTTACTTATTACTATGGGAATCAGCCCAATGAATATCCCCTTATGACCAGAAATATATATACGGAACTTACGCCTACCTCAAACAGTTGCCCTTCAAAAATTAGGAAAGTAACCATTAAATCATTGGGTGATATGGAACGTGCACTCTCCCAATACAATGAATGGAACGAAGAATATGAATACTGGCTTGAAAAACTCCTTGCTTTGGGCGGTGATAGCGGAGAAGAATATAATACGATTTTAGA
>WQSU01000264.1 GCA_009787675.1 Lentimicrobiaceae bacterium | reverse complement strand
TTTTCTTGTAATAATGCCCACACACTTTCAAAAGTAGGGGCGTTGTTTGGGGTTAGATTGTTCATTTTAGTAAGATTGAATGAGTAATTGATTTAGATTTTGCGGCGAATATACAAAATGAAACAGCGTTTGTCAATAGGGTTCAATATTAATCTTACTTTTTCTTCTTTTTCTTTTGTTAAAAGCACCCAAATTTTTCGATTATTTTTTTTGAAGCTGAAGCTCTTCAATTTGTTGTATAGATAAACCAGTTGCACTATTTATAATCTTAATAGGCACACCTTCCTTTAATAAGTTCAAAGCAACTTCAATCTTTCCTTCAATCTTTCCTTCAATCTTAGCATCTTTTAATGCACTACGTTCCGTCATAGCCGCAATCTTCCATTTGTCGTAAGTTTCCAGTTGCTCTTTTGTATAGGCAGTTTTTTCCATATAACCAACTGCTTCTCGTGTGAGTTCATTGTCTAACAACTCTTTAGGAACTTCTCTTGTGTTCTCATTAATTTCGGTCAAAAAACGAAGCCACAAGTCATGTAACTTTCTCTCCGCACGATTCTGTGGTTTAAACTTGGGCAACTCAACAAATAAAAATTCCAAACCCTTGATCTGTTTTTCAGTATTCTTGATGTTTACTATTTTGTAATGATGGTAGTATTCATTTTCCATTTCGGGCGATTTCTCAAACCTGTCATTCACAAAATTCAAAGCATAAACAGGCTGAAGCAAATCAAACTCTTCGGCTTTGTCTAATTGCATCACGTGTGCTTTGGAGGCGTTTAGCAAGACACGGCTCTTAAAACTTTCCTGCTGTTAATTAAACTCATGCAAAGATGTTTGTGCTCTCCGAAAACACGTTTGAAAGTCAAATCATTTTTAGGGTCAAGATAATGTGCCATAACTGATTATTATTTAAATAATAATGATGCAAAAAAATAATTTTTTAAAGCAGAAATTAGAAAATACAAAACTGGGAAAAAGTAGCAACCCGCGCTAATAACGCGCTAAAATCAAAATAAAAGGGTTCATGATCCCCAATTCCTAATTCCTGATTTTTAATTCCTAATTCTACCAATCCTTCTCCTGTTTCACCTTCCCTCCCTTTTTCATTTCTTCTTCAGCTACTTTCTTTTGAGTTTGGCGTTCATTTTGTTGTAAGGCATCCAATTGACGTTTATCTTGCTGCTGCTGCTGTTTTTGCTGTTGCTGCTGCTGCTGTTCCTGTTGTTGTTGCTGTTGTTGCTTTTGCTGTTGTTGTTGATCTTGTTGCTTATTGTCTTGGTTTTGCTGCTGTTGTTCTTGATTGTCCTTATTCTCCTTATCTTCGTTATTATCTTGGTTTTGTTGCTGTTGCTCTTGTTGCTGCACCATCTTTTGTCGCGCATACTCCAAATTATACTTGGTTTCCTTGTCGTTAGGCTGCAGTTTCAACGCATTCTTGTAGGCATCAATGCTCTCTTTGTATTTTTCCTGCTTTAAAAGGGCGTTGCCATAATTATGAAATGCCTTGGCACGAAGCGATTTATCGTTTTCTTTTTGTTCAGAAATAAATTTATAAGAATTTCCTGCATCCTCATATTTTTCTTGACGGTATAAAGTGTTAGCCAGATTATAGTTAGCTTTAGGAAAGTTTTTGGTTGCCACCATCCCTTTTCTGTAGGAAATTTCAGCTTCCTGATATAGTTTTGCCGCTTCCTTAAATTTTTCGTTGGCTAACCTTGCATTTATTTCGCCGCCTTTTTCAGTGAGTTGCATGGCTTCAGCACGCACTTTTTCCGCCTGCTGGTACGCGCTGTTTCCTTTGCGAACCGCCGCAAGTTCCTCTATCGTTTGCGCATTCAAAGAAATAATACTGAAAAATGAGAAGAGTATTAATAGGAAGAGGGGTTTCATTGGATAGGGGGGAATTTAGGGTGGATGGGTAGATAGGTTTAAAGGTGGATGGGTTTAATTTCTACAAAGTTCGTAAACAAACGTATTTTTTTTTGAGAAAGTATGTAGAAAATATAGTTTTTGGTTTTCAATAATAAGAACTGGTGTAAGCCAATATTAAGAAGTTAGAAGAACCTGCTGCGCCTCCTCCATCAGCCAAATGGGGGTGGAGGTTGCTCCGCAAATGCCAACAGTTTTATATTGTTTAAAATCAATATTTTGCAATTGTTTCACAGAAGAGATAAAAAAACTGTTTGGATTTTGCTTTTTGCAAACCTCGTAAAGGAAAAGCCCATTTGAGCTTTTTTCATCCGAAACAAACAAAACGGCATCAAATTGGGAAGCGAACTCTTTAATTTCATTTGCTCTGTTATACACCCGCTTACAAATGGTATTGTGAATTTCAATGCCCAACTCATTTTGGGCTTTTTTGTAATTTTCACACAATTTTTCTGCGATTTCCTCATATTTTTCCACACTCTGTGTGGTTTGCGCATATAGTTTTGCTGGTTTTGCGCAGTTAATTTGCGCCAGATCGGCAACAGATGAAATGACCAACCCGTTTTGTTTCGTTTGTCCCAACAAACCTTCCACTTCCGCATGTCCCGCTTTTCCCACAATGAGTATTTGAGTTTCAGGATGTTGCTCCACCTCAGTTTTGATTTTTTTTTGAAGCTGCGCCACCACATGGCAGGTGGCATCAATGAGCGTAATGTTGTTGTTTTTGGCAATTTGGTAGGTGGCAGGCGGTTCACCGTGCGCCCGAATCAGGACCGTAGTATCATGCAGGTTTTTAAACTGTTCCGGCGTAATAATCTTTAGTCCCAAACCGGTAAGGCGGTTTAGTTCTTCGTTGTTGTGCACCATATCGCCCAGGCAATACAAACTGTTATGTTGTTGCAAATACGCTTCGGCAGTTTTAATGGCGTGGATTACGCCAAAACAAAACCCCGAATTTTTATCAATCGTGATGGTCATGCGAATAGATTTTACAACAAAGTAAATCTTCCTTTTTGCAGAATGTCCTGTTCCATGCTTGCAGGCACTTGGGCATAACGCAGAAACTCCATGCTATAGGTGGCTCTCCCCGAAGTGATAGAGCGCAACCCTGTAACATATCCAAACATTTCAGCCAGTGGCACTTGTGCTTTCACCACTTGAAATCCTATTTTGGCGTCCACTTGCTCCAATACGGCTCTTCTGCGATTTAGGTCGGCAGAAACATTGCCCATATATTCATCGGGGGTAATCACTTCCACTTTCATAATAGGCTCTAAGATAGAGGTATTTGCATTTCGGATGGCTTCTCTGAATCCTATTTTGGCGCAAATTTCAAAAGAGAGGGCGTCGGAGTCCACCGTGTGCGTACTGCCGTCTAACAGCGTAACATGCAGCGATTCCA
>WQSU01000263.1 GCA_009787675.1 Lentimicrobiaceae bacterium | reverse complement strand
ATGCGCAAAACTTCGCTTTAAATGTACTGCACCAGTTGCGNGGNCGCGTGGGGCGCAACAACCAGAAAGCGTTCTGTTACATGTTAGTACCCTCCAAAGAGATTTTGAACGACAACGCCCGCAAGCGCCTCAAAGCGATTGAGGATTTTTCTGAAATTGGCAGCGGCTTTCAAATTGCCATGCGCGACTTGGATATTCGGGGCGCAGGCGATATTCTCGGCGCCGAACAAAGCGGCTTCATCAACGAAATTGGATTTGAGATGTACCAAAAAATCCTCAACGAAGCGATGATAGAACTGAGAGAAACTGAACTCGGCGAGCAAATGGCAGACAATGAAGACTTGATCCACCGCGAGTGCGTCATCGAAACCGACCTTGGCTTGCAAATCCCCTCCGACTACGTAACCAACGTAAGCGAGCGCATGAGCCTCTACAAAGAATTAGACAATATCAAAACCACCGAAGAATTACAAAAAATTGAGAAAAAAATCTTGGACATGTTTGGTCCTTTACCGATAGAAACACAGGAACTCCTGAAAATCATCCCATTGCGTTTAATAGCCCTACAGTTTCATTTCGAAAAATTAGTACTCAAAAACGGCAACTTCACCGGCTACTTCACCGGCAACATGAACTCGCCCTTCTTCCAGTCGGAGCTTTTTTCCAAGATATTGGAGTTTTTGCAAAAACATCATCCCAAAGTAGAAATGAAGGCGGTAAACGGGAAACCGCAATTAATCATAAAAAATGTTAAGAGTGTGGGGGAAGCGATGGGGTGGTTGGGAAGAATCTAATGAGAAAAGCTTCCCCCTCTTGGTTAAATATGCAGAATGAACATGGGGAAAGACATTATAAAAAAGAAAATTATTTTGGCACTTGTAAAATATAACTTTTATTTGCCGATGCCATAAGTTTTGTACTTCTCAGCCAAGGATTTAATTCTTTCAGTTGACGATATAAAATATTGTTTTCCTTACAATAACGTCTTAAATCTTCAATAGTTTCCGTAATAATAATTTCTTTGCAATCTATTGGGTTATAAAACTCAGAAACAGCAATATGAATATTATACAACTCTTGATTTTCAAAGATGAGTTTATAAGCGATACAACGGCTTAAGTAGCGTGAAGTTTCTTGATTTAGAAGCAAATCCCAATAATTGTCAATTAGTTGTTCTTTCATGTTTTTTGAAAGTCCGCCTTCTCCCATATTGTAGGCAGCGGCGGCTAATGCCCAACTTCCAAACTGATTTTTAAGCTTTTGTAAATGTTTACAGGCAGCACGTGTAGATTTTTCCAAATGGTAACGTTCGTCAACTTGCTCATTCACCTCTAAACCATAGCTTTTTCCGGTGGTTTCCATAAATTGCCAAAAACCGGCGGCTTTGGCAGGAGATACCACATTTTCCAAATTGCTTTCCGCTATACACAAATATTTTAGATCATCAGGCATTTTTTCTTCTTTTAATATTTTTTCAATAACAGGCAAAAAACGGGTAGAACGTTTTAAGGTTAGCAATGTTCTTGAATGTTGATAGCACTGATTAATCAATTCCCTGTCAATGCTTTCTTTTACCCAATAGAGATCTGTTGGTACAGCTTCTCCACAGAAAGCAATGTGGTGGGGTAACGGAGGAGAAGCTAAACGATTTTCGTAAAGGGAGTATGGAGCAGTGGTGGTGGTTACGGCATTGTTTCCCTGTTGGGGAGGATGTGCATTGCAAATGGCGTAGATTCCTATACCACAAATGAATAGCCCTAAAATAAATACAAGTGGTTTCTTTTTTATCATTATTATTCGTTTAACACATTAAATGAGACAGTTGAAGCATATTTGCACAGATCTCTTAATTAATAAAATCTTCCCATTTCCCCATATCCCGCCACGTATCTTCGTCATGTAGATAGCCTTGTATATGGTAATGTTTTGCCAACTGCAAATATAAAGGTGTAAACGATAATTTTTCGTTTTTCGGTATAAAGTCAAATATTTTTTTATGAACCAAGTGAATGCCGCTAAATGCTAATGAAATAGGGTGCTCAACTTCATAGCAAATCACCTTTTCCTCAGTTTGAGTGTTTTCCCATCCACATAATCTCAACTCTGATTCATCAAAAATGAAATAGCGACTACTCTTTCTGTGACGGATGCAAAGTGTGGCAAAATGAGGAATGAGAGGTGAGGAATGAGGAATGAGAGGTGAGAGGTGAGAGGTGAGGAGTTTTGTTAAGTTGATACTTGAAATCACATCTACATTATATAATAGAATTTGGTCGGTGTTTTTAAACAATGGTTCGGCAAATTTGAGTCCACCAGCGGTGTCCAACAGTTTTTCGCGCTCATCGGAAATCTCTATGGTGGCGTTGAAATGATGTTGATTAATGTAGTCAATAATTTGTTCACCAAAATGATGTACATTGATTACAATATGTTTAATTCCCGCATCCAATATCTTTGTGATAGCATGTTCCAACAACGGTTTCCCTTGATAATCCACGAGTGCTTTCGGCTTATTTGCCGTGAGCGGGTAGAGGCGGGTGCCCAAGCCGGCGGCAAAAATCATGGCGGAAGTACTCATTTGGAATTAGGAATTAGGAATCAGGAATTAAGAGATGAAGAGATTAAGGGGTGAAATTTTAACTTGAAATTTTACGTTTAAGCACAGCCTCAACTGCAAGCAGAGCGTTTGAGGCGTCTAAGCCATATTTTTTCATCAGTTGTTCGGGGGTTCCCGATTCGCCAAAGGTGTCGTTGACGGCGATCATTTCGATGGGGGTAGGACATTTTCTTGCTAATAGTTGGGCGATGGAATCTCCCAAGCCGCCGTTTCTAAGATGTTCTTCAGCTGTAACCACGCATCGGGTTTTTCGCACGCTATTCAACACTGCCGCCTCATCTAAAGGTTTTATAGTGTGAATGTTGATTACTTCTGCATTAATTCCTTTTTCTTGCAGTTGCTCTGCTGCAACTAATGCCTCCCATACCAAATGTCCGGTTGCTATAATGGTTACATCCTTGCCTTCTTTCAATATATTGGCTTTCCCAATTTCAAACTGTTGATTTTCAGGGGTAAAATTGGGAACTACGGGACGACCGAAGCGCAGGTAAACTGGTCCGTAGTGTTGAGCTATTGCCAGCGTTGCCGCTTTAGTCTGGTTAAAATCGCACGTGTTGATGACGGTCATATTGGGCAACATTTTCATCAGTCCAATATCTTCCATAATCTGGTGTGTAGCGCCATCTTCACCCACAGTGATACCGGCGTGCGAGGCTATAATTTTCACATTCAGATTGGAATAGGCGACAACCATGCGGATTTGGTCATATACTCTT
>WQSU01000262.1 GCA_009787675.1 Lentimicrobiaceae bacterium | reverse complement strand
CTGATTGAGTGTGATGAAGTTGCCCAGCGACTTGCCCATCTTTTGTCCATTAATAGTAATCATGTTGTTGTGCATCCAATATTTTACGGATTCTTTGCCGTTTACCACCGTTGCTTGACACACTTCCGACTCGTGGTGTGGAAAAAGCAGGTCCATACCGCCTCCGTGAATATCGAAATGTTCTCCTAAATATTTCGTACTCATTGCAGTACATTCAATATGCCATCCCGGAAAGCCGTCGCTCCAGGGTGAACGCCATCGCATAATATGTTCTGGCGCAGCTTTTTTCCAAAGCGCAAAATCGGCAGGATTCCGTTTTTCATCCTGTCCGTCCAAACTGCGCGTGTTAGAGATCATCTCTTCCAAAACCCTTCCCGAAAGTTTGCCGTAGCCAAAATCCGCATGATATTTCGGTACATCAAAATAAACAGAACCATTTGAAATATAGGCGTACCCTTTTTCAATAATCTTTTCAACAATCTCAATTTGTTCTATAATATGTCCCGAGGCGCGCGGTTCAATCGAAGGACGCAGCACATTCAACTTATCCATGGCGCGGTGGTAGCTGTCGATATAAAACTGCGCCACTTCCATAGGTTCCAGTTGTTCTAAGCGCGCTTTTTTGGCAATTTTATCTTCACCCTCGTCGGCATCGTTTTCCAAGTGCCCTACATCAGTGATGTTGCGCACATAGCGCACTTTATATCCGATGTGTGTAAAATATCGGAACAAAATGTCGAAAGTAATAGCGGGGCGCGCGTGCCCTAAATGCGGCTCTCCGTAAACCGTAGGACCACAAACATACAACCCGACTCTGCCGGAAATAACAGGCTCGAAAAGCTCTTTTTGCTTGGAAAGGGTATTGTAAAGGTGAAAAGTCATTATTGATTAGTGATTAGTGATTATTTGCCGTAGGCTTTATTGCCGTTGGCTGAAGCCAACGGACGGCAAAAATAAAAAATTGTAAGCATCTTCAAAAAAACCTGTCATAATAGGTATTACAGTTTTCTTGGGAAGCAATATTGCTGAACTTTTCTCCCCCAACCATGGTGAGAACCTTTGTCAAAATGAAAGAAATAGATAGAACAGTTTTACAATTATCTGAAAAACCAAGATGAACTGACTCAAAATCATTAAATTCTAAAAGTCAAAAAAAATTATATTTTCGCGGACTTTTTTATAAGTATATTAATTTAATAATAATCAAAACTTAAAAACATGAAATCTGTATCTATTAGCGGTTCTCCAAGAGAGAACGTAGGGAAAAAAGATGCGAAAGCACAACGCGCAAACGGGTTAATCCCTTGCGTAGTTTACGGCGGCAAAGAACAACTCCAATTTGTAGTTGAAGAAACGCAATTCAGCCACCTGTTATTCACTCCTGAAGTGAAATATGTGGACCTGGACGTAGCAGGCAAAAAATTTGAAGCCGTAGTACAAGCTACTCAATGGCATCCGGTTACAGACCAGTTATTACACGTTGACTTTTTAGAAGTAACGGAAGGAAAATCTGTTACTATTGGTCTTCCCATTAAAATTACAGGAACTTCCCCCGGAGTTCTTCGCGGTGGTAAAATGGTGAAAAAAATGCGTAAACTCACAGTAAAAGGCTTATTGAAAGATATTCCCGAAGAAATTACTGTAGATATCTCTAATTTGGATATCAACGATATGATTAAGGTGGGCGACGTGTCAGTTCCGAATCTTTCTTTTATGGAAAATTCAGGTACAATCATCGTAAGCGTTGTTTCTACACGTAATGTAGTTGAAGCGCAATAATTTTTGTTTAGAGGCTATTCAAATTATATTTTTATTTTTGCTGCTTCAAAAAAAGCAGCATTATGTCTAAAATTAACATTCTTCCGGGTGTGGCTACCGGACAAGATTTGACAGCCATCTTTGAAGCAGCTAAAGCAGAAAAATTTGCATTACCCGCTGTAAACGTGGTAGGTACCAATTCTATTAATGCCGTAATGGAAGCGGCAAAAGTGGTAAACTCTCCTGTCATCATTCAGTTTTCTAATGGTGGCGCCGTCTTTTATGCCGGAAAATCGTTGAAAAACGAAAATGAAAAGGTAGCCATCGAAGGTGCTGTATCAGGGGCAAAGCACGTGCATCAGGTGGCGGCTCTCTACGGCATCCCCGTGATTTTGCACACCGACCACGCCGCTAAGAAACTCCTGCCCTGGATTGACGGTTTGTTAGACGCCGGCGAAAAATTCTATGCAGAAACAGGTAAACCCCTCTTTAGTTCGCACATGCTTGACCTTTCGGAAGAACCGCTTCACGAAAATATCGAAATTTGCAAAAAATATTTGTCACGTATGGCAAAAATCGGCATGACACTGGAGATTGAACTGGGCATCACCGGCGGAGAAGAAGACGGTGTGGACAACACCGGCGTGGACAGCGCAAAACTCTACACCCAACCCGAAGATGTGGCGTTTGCCTACGAAGAGTTGATGAAGATTAGCCCCAACTTTACCATTGCCGCTTCTTTCGGAAATGTGCATGGCGTTTATAAACCAGGTAATGTGAAGTTGGAACCCGTTATTTTACATAATTCTCAAAAATTTATTGAACAGAAGTTCAATACCAAACCTAACCCTGTAAATTTTGTTTTTCATGGTGGCAGTGGCTCAGAGTCGGAAAAAATTGCCGAATCACTACAATACGGCGTAGTGAAAATGAATATTGATACCGATACCCAATGGGCTTTCTGGGAAGGTGTTATGAACTACTATAAAGAAAAGAAAGATTATCTGCAAGGGCAAATTGGAAACCCCGAAGGCGAAGACAAACCCAACAAAAAATACTATGACCCCCGTGTGTTTCTACGCGAAGGCGAAAAATCGCTGGTGGAACGACTGAAAACAGCTTTTCACGATTTGAACGCCATCGACAGGTATTAAACCACGGCAATGAAAAACGCCATCACCCTCCTTACCGATCATTCCAATTATGGAGAAGCAGCATTTGCGCATGCTCAAAAGTTAGCTCAAATTTTTGATGCTGAGTTAGATGTGATTTCTCTACTAGAAAAAACAAACCTCAACGCTGTTTTTGCTGCTGCTGAAGAGGGTAAAACCCTGTTTTTTGTAATGCCGGTAGCATTTTCAAGAAAACTTGCATTTTTTAACCCCAAAAATGCAAGAAAATGGATTGCAAAATCGCGGGTGCCAGTGCTAACCATTGGCAATATGAAACCGACAGAAAATCAGTACCAGCAGGTAGTTCTACCGTTAGACATCAATTGTCAGGATAAGGAATTGGCATTGTGGGCAAGTTATTTTCCAACCTATTTGCAAAAAAACTTACCTCAAGTCCCAAAAGAGAATTTGTTGATTCATAT
>WQSU01000261.1 GCA_009787675.1 Lentimicrobiaceae bacterium | reverse complement strand
TTCTATAAAGAAATAACGCTGAATACCTGACGGCGAATATTCGCACATAAAACCGTATTCCATATTGAAAATATCGTCATGTGAACTATTTTCACCGTATTCCAAATTAAAAAAATATTTTACAAATTCAGACTTTTCAACATTTTCAAAAGATTGTTTGCAAGGCATAACCCAAAATAATTTTTCTGGTATTTCCCTTGAATACATCTTTTGCCACTGATAATATTTTTCTGCTAAAGCTATTTTCTGCTGTGTATTTTCAATTAACCTAAGACCGCTTTGAATAGTTTTTAGTTTTCTCTCAGCTATCCTCTTTCCGTAAGACAGAAGCGCCGAATAGCTCAATGTTTCGTTTTTGTCGATAAACCCAGTCAGTTCTTTCAAGGGAATATCCAACTCAATACACAACTGAATTAAATAAATAAGGTAAACCTGATCAAACGAGTAATACCGATAGCCTGAAAAATCATCGGTATAGGCGGGTTTTAGTATCCTTATTTCCTCATAATAACGCAGTGATTTTATGCTTGCTCCTGTAAATTTGGCAATTTCCCCGATGGAAAAAAAATTGTTTTTTCTGCCCATTTTGCGATTTTCTCCTTGACTCTGCCATTATGGCATACTTTAGGATTTAAGTATGTCAAAGATTTTAGAATTTATGAAGCCCTATATAGGCATGATTTTATGCGCCACCGCCCTTCTTGCAGTAGAAGCGATGTGTATGCTTATGCTGCCAAGCTATATGGCAGACATAGTAGACAAAGGCGTATTACCCGGAAATATACCAGTAATTTGGCGAAACGGCGCAGTAATGCTATTTTTAACCTTTCTCAGCACAGCCGCCGCCCTAATCACAGGGTTTATTACCGCCAGAACAGCAACAGGGCTTTCCAATGATTTGCGTGAAGCAGTGTTTAATAAAGTCCTTTGGTTTTCAAACGCCGAGATAAACCGCTTTGCGACATCTTCGCTAATCACTCGAACCACAAATGACATAATGCAGGTACAAAATACCTTGATGATGGCAATACGCCAATTTATTTTCGCGCCGATAATAGGCATCGGCGGAATTGTCATGGCTCTTGACAGAAGCGTATCAATGGCATGGATAGTCGCTATTGCCACAATAATCATGCTTGGATTGTGCGCAATACTGTTTATCGTAGCCCTGCCTAAATATAAATCCTTGCAAAAATTAATCGACCGCCTGAACCTTGTTACCAGAGAAAACCTTACAGGTATTTTAGTTGTAAGAGCATTCAATACACAACAATTTGAAAAGAAACGTTTTGCCGAAGCAAACAAAGAATTATCCAGTACGGCATTGTTTGTAAACAGGACATTCGCTTTTATGACACCAATTTTCACAATGGTTCTGAACATTACAACCGCACTCATTGTTTGGGTAGGAGCGCATTTAGTTTCAGCTTTTCGTATTGACATAGGAGATATATTCGCATTTTTGCAATACGCCATGTTTATCATTTTTGCGTTCCTTATGATTTCCATAATGTTTATCATGGTTCCTAGAGCCGTAGTAAGCGCAGAACGCATTAAGGAAGTACTGGAAACAAAAAGCTGTATTCATTACAAAAATAATCCGCTTTCATTTCCTACAGACTTCAAAGGCACTATCGAATTTAAAAATGTAAGTTTTCGTTTCCCTGAAACTTCGAGTGATGAAGAAAACATTTTGAATAACATCAGCTTTACCGCAGCCGCAGGCAAGACAACCGCTTTAATCGGTTCAACAGGGTCGGGAAAAACAACAATACTTCAGCTTCTGTTGCGTTTCTATGATGTAACAGGCGGCGGCATTTATATTGACGGCATAGACATTCGGGATATTCGCAAAGAAGATTTACATAACAAGATCGGCTACGTTCCGCAAAAAGCCTTGTTATTTTCAGGTACTATTCTTTCCAATTTGTTGTATGCAGATAAAAACGCAACGGAAGAAAGAATACATAAAGCCGCCGAAATAGCGCAAGCGCAAGATTTTATCCAAAAAAAAGAAGGAGCATACGAAGCCAACATAGCGCAGGGCGGTTCAAATCTTTCAGGCGGACAAAAACAACGGCTTTCCATTGCAAGAGCATTAGTAAAAAATGCACCGATATATCTGTTCGATGACAGTTTTTCCGCATTGGATCTAAAAACTGATGCGCTGTTGCGAGCAGCCCTAAAAAAGAAAGCAAGCGACAAAACCATGTTGATTGTAGCACAAAGAATTTCCACGATCATGGACGCAGACCAGATTATTGTTTTGGACGAAGGAAAAATCGCAGGGCTTGGCTCTCATTCAGAACTTATGAATACCTGTGAAGTATACAGAGAAATAGCCGCTTCGCAACTATCAGATGAGGAGGTGCGTCATGAGCGATGCCAGCTTTGATTATTACGGAGGAGCAAAAGAAGGGGTTTCAGCCAAAGCAAAAGATACAAAAAAGACTATTAAAAAATTACTTTCCTATTTAACTCCGCACAAAAAGATGTTGACCATCGTTCTTATTTTTGCGTTTGTCTCCACAGCATTTTCTGTTATTGGTCCAAAGATAATGGGGCGTGTAACAACAATCCTTGTAGACGGCATAGTGGCGTATTGGTTCGGTACAGGACTTTTAACTGACTTTCGCCAAATGGGATTTCTTACAATAGTACTCTTAATTCTGTATATCATTTCTGCAATATGCGCTTTTATGCAAGAAATTCTAATGGCACGACTTTCAATTAAAGTTACATACAGGCTAAGGGAACAAATATCAGAAAAAATGCACAGGCTTCCTATAAATTATTACGACACACGTACACAGGGCGAAATACTTTCACGCATGACAAACGATGTTGATATGATCAGCCAAACATTAGGCAAAAATCTTACACAGTTAGTTACATCTTCAACCACTATAATTGGCGTTTTTATTATGATGCTCTCAATCAGCGTTTTAATGACAGCCGCAGCTCTAATTATTATTCCCCTTTCCATGTGGGTAATGATGATTGTTCTGAAAAAATCTCATTTATTTTTCAGCGCACAACAAGAGTCATTAGGGAAACTAAGCGGAATTGTAGAAGAAACATATTCAGGACACAGCATTGTCCGAACTTATAACGGCGAAAAGGACGCAAGTGTAAAGTTTGCCAAAGTAAACAAGAAAGTACGCTCTTCCGCATGGAAAGCACAATTTATGGCAAATATCGTGGAACCTATTTTTTACTTTGTTGGTAATCTTGGCTATGTGCTTGTATGCGTAATGGGCGGCGTGCTTGTAGTACGGCGTATTATAACCATAGGCGATGTACAGGCTTTTGTACAGTACATACAATTATTTACAAATCCGTTAGGTGAAAT
>WQSU01000260.1 GCA_009787675.1 Lentimicrobiaceae bacterium | reverse complement strand
TAAAGCCGTCTTTTAACGGCATCATCACATCAACGAGACAAATATCGATGTCGGAAGTACAAAAAAGGTCGTATGCCGCTTCTCCGTTGCCCGCATGGTGAACAGTGTAGCCAACTGCTTCAAGGTTCAATGTTAACACTTTACCAAGATTAACATCATCTTCCGCTAATAAAATTTTTAAATTTGTGTTCATTTTTTTGTTTTTTAAGATTTATACATGTTTAAGAGGTAATGTAATGCAAAAAGTAGTGCCTTTGTTCAGTTCACTTTCCACAGCAATGGAGCCGCCATGCAACTCAACAATTTTTTTAACATATACCAAGCCTAAGCCTTGTCCTTTTTGATTATGAATATTGCCAGTAGGTACTCTATAAAATTCATTATAAATGTGCCGAAAATTCTTTCTACTCATACCAATACCATTGTCGGAAACGCTAATAAGCATATTCTTTTTATCATTTTCGGTTTTAATGGCAATTTTTGGCTCTTCTTTGGAATATTTTATACTGTTCTCTATTAAATTGATAATCACATTTTGAATGTGCATTTCATCCACATTCAATGTAAAATGTTCAGCATAAAGATATTCTCTAAGTTCACCATGACTCGTTTTAATAAGCAGGGAAAAACTGTCGCAAATTTTGATGATCAATTCGTGCATATTACAAGGCTCGAAATGCAGTTTTAATTGTCCTTTTTTAAGTTGTGCCAATTGTAAAATATTGTTTACCATTAACTTCAAACGTTCATTTTCGTCAGCTATGATTGAAACGTAAGCGCTTCTGGTTTTTTTGTTTGAAATAATAGTATCTCCTGAAAGCGCCTCGCAAGCCAGTGTAATTGTGGACAAGGGCGTTTTGAACTCATGCGTCATATTGTTGATAAAATCATTTTTAATATCTGAAATCTTTTTTTGACGATAAAGCAAACTCAGAATGAAAATAAATATGAGCAAAATTATGGAGACAAGAACTATTATAAGTGTAGTAATGAAACTGTTGCGTTGAAAAATGATGAGTCGTTCATCGGGGAAATAAAGCATTAGATAGTGAAGTGACCAAAATTTTTCAGAAGGTTTTAAACTGAAAATGAAGGGGCTTTTCATGATTTTTTCTACCACCCCTTCGCTCGGTGATACCACAAAAGAGGCGGTAGTGAGATTGTATAAGGCAAACTCAAAATCGCCGGTAACATTCTGCTTGAGTAACGACTCTTTAATAATGCGATACAAAAACTCTTTGTTGAGGAGTTGAACTGTATTGCTATCCATTTCAATCAATTCAAGGTCAAATCTTCCTTTTTTTGTGTTTTGAGCGGCAATAAAAGCGGCTAAATCACTTTCCCAGGGCATAGGGTAAGGGGTAATGGATTTGTAGCGGGCGGTATCGAAAAAAGCAGTATCGTAAATTGTTGATATTAACTCATTCTTAATGTAGGTTATGGTGGAATGGATAACACCAACAGGCTGCACTCGGGAAGCATCAAGAATGAATTTTTTAGCATGTTTTTGAAAAACCGCCAATTCTGTTGTATCTGAATTGGTTTTGATTGGGGAGATCCGCACGAGGGTGTCCCCTTGCAATATTTGATCAATTTTGTCTATGACTTCAGTTCCTGCATTCCATACTTCCGTTAAAAAAATATTTCTTTTTACAGTTTCAGCATCTTTATATAGTTGAAAAATAGTAACCATTAACAGTGAAGTTGTCACTATTAAAACTGCTGCTGCCGAGAAAATAAAGCGTTTTTTCATTTTTTTTGAGATACGCAAAATAACACAATATCTTCTTTATCGGGAAAATCTAATAAATCGGGATGTTGTGTTTTTCCAAACGCAATACGGTCTTCAATGATATAATCTACTGAAACAATGCATTGTATATTGTCTTTCTCAAGGTTTATTTTTGTCAATACTTCGCTTGTTTTTTCATATTCTTCGTAATAAATAACCGCAATGGGAGATGCTAAAGCTGAATTTTGTAATAATAAAAAAGAGTTTCCATCGTAAACAGGGATGCGATTTATGGCAAAAACAGCACGATGGTATTCATAATTATTTACATAGCCATTATGAAAAAGCAAGGCTTTTGATTCTTCTTGAAAAATTTCGATAAGTCTTTGAAAATCATAGTTTTTTGGAACATAAATTTTAGAAATAGAGCGACAACCTAAACCAAAATATTGAAAAATATCTATGGTTAGATTTCTTAAATCGTCGTTTGTTTCATTGCCATTGAGTATAGCAATACTGTTTCGGTTTTTGCGCAACAACAGCGGTTTGTCTTTAAAATAGTAGGTAAAATAGCGTGCAGAATTGTTGCTCCCTGTGGCAATTATTTTGTCGAATTTGGAGAGTTTCTCCACAAAAGCTATTTTTTCTGCAAATTCAGGCTCAATTTCTACCAGCATTTTTGACAGAAAAGGTAACAAAAGTGCATCTTGCGATGATAATTTGCCCGTAAATTGATTTCCGCTGACCAAGATACAGAAGAAATCGTGAAAAGCTGCGCAGGGAATATTCCCCGCAGAAATGACGGCAATATTTTGAGATTCAAATTCTTTCTGAAAATATTTTTGATATTTTCGATAAAAGGTTTCACAAGATTTTTCATGCAACATTATTGCCAATGCTTTTAAAGCAAAGCGGCAGTTTTCTTCTGTGAACCATTTATTTTCAATGCTTTGTTGTTTAATAACAGTGTCAAAACCGCCATTTTCAAGCAACAGGGTAATTTGATTCCCTAATTTCTGAAAAGCCAATAATCGTGTTTGAAAAGTAAAACTCAATGTTTATGATGTTTATTCTACAAATGCAATAATATCGCCTTTTTTCACGCGATCGCCTTGTTTGCTTACCACGGCGCACAGTTTGCCCCCATACAACGCTTTCACTTCTTCATTTCCGAAGAAGGCAGTAATCCAGCAAACGGGTTCACCTTCTTTGAAAACTGTTCCAATCGGTTTTGGCATAGATTGTTCGCCTACAGGTAGTTCCCATATCACAAGACCAGAAACGGGCGCAACCACCGGTTTGGCGTTGGGATATTTTTCTTCCACTTTCGCAATCAATTCTTCTTTCACTACTTCGGGCGCTTTTATCTCTTTTACAATTACTTGTATGTTCGATTTACTTTTGGCGGCTTCCAATTCTTCCTCAAATTTTTTCTTTGCCACGCCGCTTTTATAATCTCTGTATTGGCGGTCGTGCATTGCTAATTCAAACAGTTCTTCATCATCTTCTCCATAAGCCCAGCCGTTTTCGTCCATTTCTTTGCGGTATTTGTCCAATTCATCGGGGTAGTTTTCTTGTGGAGTTCCAGTAAAAAACTCATAACCTTTTTCTTTAGCCAACTCAATGATT
>WQSU01000259.1 GCA_009787675.1 Lentimicrobiaceae bacterium | reverse complement strand
AGCAAAATTTTCTTTCGTTTTTTCTGATTCTTAATCCTAACATTGGTTTACATTCCTTTCTTTTTTTTGTAAACCTATTTTAGGACGAGACAAGCCAAAGAGCTGCACCCACCGCACCCAAAAAACGCGCCACAAGCCACCGCACCCCAAGCTATTTTACATAATGAAAATTATAATCTCCCACCCGCAACCCAACGCCAGCTTATAATTGGCATTATGCAAAATAGCCGCACGCCGACGCACCGGCAACATGGCAGCCTGCAACCACACGTGACCGAAATCGGTATATATTTTGATATTTGCCCTCCCGCACCCTCACACGCAAAAACATAACGGCGTTCAGCCCTTATGTTTTTGCCTTTCCCCGCACAAACCCACCCGCTACAATCGGTATTTATATGATTATAAACCTCTCCTTCCAGTCGATCCGGTTGAGCCTGCGGCAGCGCGGTATATATTTTGATATACTAACGCCCTACGGTTGTTGTCTCAGTTTTTCATTAGGCAAAAGGCTTACACACAAGCCCCCGCGCTTCTTTTACCTAATAAAAAACTGAGATGTTTTGTTTGTCGCCCAATACACACAATTTGAAAAATCTTTTTTTTTCAATTGAAAAAGAAAAAATCTAATTTTGTGGCTCTTAAATCAATACAACACTTTATGACCGGAACGGCTACGGTTCTTTCGCAAAACTTTGATTATTACAATTATTACGTAATGTGTAACTTCGTTTTTGACGAGCCTGAAGCGGTCATTCAAAACGGATATACCTACGAAGAAAACGGTGTTTTGTATTGCACGAGCGCGACTCAAAAGGGGGTTTACTGTTATACTTATGCTCGGAACAACCCATTGATGTACACAGATCCAAGCGGGGAGTTATTTTGGCTTATACCTGTAGCTTACATCGTAATTTCTGGAGCTATTAATGTTGCCACACACTGGGAAGCTATTAAAGTTGCCTCTCAAGATGGTGGCGGGGCAGGTTTTGGAAAAGCAATGGGCTTTTTTGCTATAGGGGCTGCTAATGGAGCTGTTTCTTTTTATTGCCCTGCCTTAGCTCCAATTGTAGGAATTGGTACAGGTATTCTAAATCAGGGGCTTGATAAGGGTTTTAATAACATTAATTATGGACAAATATTTCTTCAAGCAGCGATTTCTATTGGAACATCTGCAATTGGTAACGGTCTCGTTAATTCAACCCTTGGCAAAGCTGACTTTTTCACTAAAACATTAGCCGGTAATATGATAAAAGGCGCAATTTCTAAAAACATTTCAGCTATAGGAACCAATCTTATTATGGGTGGTATTTATGGTGATTTAAAAGAGAGATGGGATAACTATAAGAAAACAGGTTGGTGGCAAGCTACTTTAGAAGGTATGAATGATGGTATGAAAACTCACTATCAAACCAATAGCAGTCATCCTGAAGACCGTTTAAGGAGAGAGTATCAAGAACGAATGTCGAAAGACAAAGATTTTAGAAAAGATTTTTCCAAAATGCTTAAAAATGATGATCTTGGTATTTTTTCTAAAGCTGATCGTTTTCAGTTAAATATGTATCGTTTAAATCTTTATATTTCTAATCCTTTCAGTTTAATAAATACCAAGCCTGATCCTGCATTAATTATCAATGCAACGTATGAGCCTCCAATTCCAACCATTCACATACCTAACAATTGGGAAATATGGGAACCATAAAAATTGATAAAGATAAAATGGGGTACTTTTTTTTAATGACAATTATTTTCGCTCTTTTAGTTATTTTAGGATACTATATTGACTTTAAAAAAGCGCCAGGTATAAGAAAAAATGTCGAAGAACTTTATCTGAATGGAGAGTTCTCAACAGCAACCAATTTAGGTGGAACTTGGAGTAGCCTCAACGGTACTACAGTATTTGATGGTATTAGCTATGGTTTTCAGGTTCCTGTTAGCACCAAAAATCCGAGGGGTTACCAAGCTGCAGGCATGGGAAGCGCACTTGCCGAACAAATTTCAAAAGCTACCGATTCTATTTACAAGAGGTTTGTATCTACAGTAAAACGTGAGGATGTATTTCTTGTGCTTTATGATAAGAATAAACCCAAAAATGCTATCCTGTTGCTTGATCATCCCATAAAGAGCGATTCTGATTTTGCGCGATATAAGGCTGAGATAGAGGAGAAGCGGAAGGATAAGAGTTGGCGGGGGTATGAGTGAGTCGAAGAAACTATGAATATTTATCAACAGCCTGCCTTAGCGGGCTGTTTTTAGTTAGCAATTGCTTTAAAAGCCAATTTTGCTCAAAGAAACCACTTTAAAAAATTGTATGGTAAGGCAAAAAATATTTTTTGTTTATAGCGCTGCAATATTTTTTTGGAAGAACTCTTTAAACCTTTTATTGGTCAGCATTTTTTCTATTAGTCTGAAAATGGTTTGTTTATCTTCTTCGTCTAACTGTTCAATGAGTTTCATTTGCTCGTTAGAGGTTGTATCTTCCAAAGAAACCTCTTGAGGTATTGTTTCTTCGTTTACTAACTGGTCAATGGTCATACCGAACAGGGCAGCAATTTTTTGAATGGCTTCGATAGAGAGTTCTCTTTCGCCGGTTTCCACGCGGGAGTAGTTAGAGCGGTGCATGTGAATCAGATCCGCAATTTGTTTTTGGGTTAAGTTTTTGTCTTCCCTGTACTTTTTAATGATTTTACCGATATGTTGCATGGCAGTTAAATTTAGGCTGCGAAAATATCAAAAAAGCATAAAAATAAAGATATGTGCCTAAAAGATATTTTTAATAGTTGCGATATTGATAATTTTATATATTTTTGCCGCGTATCAAATAAACACATTCAAAATATCAACAATGCATTTGAACCTACCCGAAACCATTCATCAATCCCATCTCATATTAACTAAAACCTTACTCATTATGAAAAAAGAAACGAACAAAACAGTAAAAATGCAAAGCAAGTACCGTCCAAGCATTAAAAACTACAGGGGTTACAAAGAAGTTCCCTGGCTCACTATCTCCGGAAACTGGTTGGCAAAAATCGGTTTTAGCATTGGCAGCATGGTAGAGATTATCTCTGCGGACAATCAGTTAATCATTAAAAAGTTGTAGTTATGGAAATACAGGAAATTAAACAACAGTTATCTATTTTACAGGTATTGCAGCACTACAATCTCACTGTGGACAGGAACAATCAGATTTGTTGCCCATTCCATGCGGATGACACGCCCAGTTGCCGCATCTATCCACAAACCAACTCTTTCCATTGCTTTGGCTGCGGCGCCACCGGCGATACGATAGAGTTCATAGAAAAGTACGAGCGAATCAGTAAGCACGAGGCGCTTGTTCGAGCAAGCTCGCTAATTACGAATTACGAATTAGGAATTA
>WQSU01000258.1 GCA_009787675.1 Lentimicrobiaceae bacterium | reverse complement strand
CCCGCGCTTTCTACAACGATATACTGGGCGCTTTTGAAAAGTATGTAACAGAGTTCTTTAACTACGATAAAGTGCTTATGATGAACTCCGGCGCCGAAGCTGATGAAACCGCACTGAAACTGTGCCGCAAATGGGCATACAAAGTGAAAGGTATTCCAGAAAATCAAGCTAAAATTATTTGCTGCGACGGCAACTTCCATGGCAGAACCATCACCATCGTTTCTATGTCTAACGACCCTGATTCTTACGCTGGTTACGGACCATTTACGCCCGGATTCGTGCGCGTGCCCTACAACGACGTAGCCGCTTTGGAAGAAGCATTAAAAGATCCGAATATTGCAGGATTTTTGGTTGAACCTATTCAGGGCGAGGCTGGTGTATATGTACCGGACGACGGTTATTTGAAAAAAGCTTACGATTTGTGCAAAGCCCGCAATGTGCTGTTTATTGCCGACGAAATTCAAACCGGTATTGCACGCACAGGCAAAATGTTGGCTTGCGACCACGAAGGCGTTCGTCCCGACATGCTGTTGCTCGGAAAAGCCCTTTCAGGGGGCGCTTACCCCGTATCAGCGGTGTTAGCCGATGACGACATCATGCTTACGATTAAACCGGGAGAACATGGCTCTACCTACGGCGGAAACCCGATTGCTTGCAAAGTTGCCATGGTCGCTTTAGAAGTTGTTAAAGAAGAAAAACTTGTTGAAAAATCTGAATACTTGGGAAAAATCTTCCGCGAAGAAATCAGAGCCCTTGATACTGATATGATTGAACTCGTTCGCGGTAAAGGTCTTATGAATGCTATTGTGATTCGTCCCAAAAATGGAAAAGAAGCTTGGGACGTTTGTTTGAAAATGAAAGAGTTAGGTATCCTTGCAAAACCTACCCACAGACACATCATCCGCTTTACACCCCCATTGGTAATTACCGAAGAACAACTCCGCGAAGCCATTGACCTCATTAAAAAAGCAATACTCTCTTTTTAATGATTAACGATTAGTGATTAGTGATTAATTTTCCAACCACTAATCACTAATCATTAACCACTAATCACTATCATAGATGGATTCATTCGAAGATTTTGAAAATAGCGAATTGGTAAGTAATTTTATCAGTTGTATTAACAACAACCTTACCCAGTATTTCGATTCTATTGAAATGGAAACGATTATTGAAGAGTTGATGAATACCTATAATTTTCAATACCTTTCATTAGCTATTGACTATGCTATTACACAATTTCCGAATGAATCCCTCTTCCGTTTTTATCGGGTTAAAAAATATATTTTAGAGTTTCAAATGGAAAACGCTGAGAAAGAGTTGGAAGAGATTGAACGCTCTTTCCCCCCTTCCGCTGATTTGTACATTGAGAAAGTGTTTCTCTCGAATATGACCAATAAGCAAACGGGACAAACCATTAAGTGGTTGAATAAAGCGTTGGCGCTGGAACCCAACGACCCCGATATTCATTTTATTATGGGGCATGAATATGTGCGTAAGAATGACATCCTGACTGCCATAAAGCACGTGCGACTGGCGCTGGAAGCAGACCCCATTTTTGGCGAAAATCTGTTTACCTACTCCTATCTTTTTGAGGAGTTGGATAAACCCGTAGAAGCCGTTGAGTTCTTTTCCATACTCACAGAGGAATTTCCGCTTTTGGGCGCGGCGTGGTTCGGCTTGGGATTCACCTTGAGCTGGAGTAACCGTTTTGAAGATGCAATCGATGCCTACAACTTTGCCCTTACCTGCGACGGCGATATTGCTGCCGCACACTTTAATATGGCAAATGCTTATTTTGAGTTGAAAAATTACGATCAGGCGCTTCACCATTATTTTGAATCTTACTATCTTGATGCAGAAGATTTTCAAGCACTTACAAGTATTGCCGATTGCTATGCCGTGCAGCAATGGTATGATGAATCGTTGGAATATTACTATAAAGCCTATGGCTTGAACCCTGTGCACAACGAGGCGGTTTTGGGTATTGTGAATGCGTTAAGTGAATTGGGAAAGATAGCAGAAGCGCGTGCTTTTGTAGAAAATGCTTTTGAAAAATATCCTCAAAACATAGATCTTTTGTTTTCTGCTGCCGCTTTCTTTGAATCGCAGGCAGACGCTAATTTTATTTACAAGTTAGCAGAATTATCGCTCAGCCATTTAGACAATTGCGATCATTTTTTCTTCTTCATTACACAATTTTGTATCTATAATAATATGTATGAAGTAGGTGCAAAAATGATTGATGAATTTCTTTTCAGTGAATATGTTACGGATGAAGTCGTCCGTTCAAAAATGTACTATTACCTTGCCGCGCTCTATTTTCTAAACGAAGATATTGTGAAAGGCGGCAGCTACCTCAACGATGCATTGCTCATGAACTATGATTGGCACAAAAACTTTATGGAATTTTCTCCTATATTGGAAACTTATCCGGAAATATTAAAGTTGATAGAGTTGTATGCTTGATATAACTTCAACAGGAAAAATAGTTCACATTGAGCAAGATAAAACAAACTACCATTTCACTCTTTCATAACTTTAAAAAAGGAACTATTGTGAATATAGAATTTGATGTTTTAGGTAAATATGTTCAAAAATTGTTGGCAGAATATTTTGTGGCTACAAAATAAGAAGCTATACCTTTCGTTTTAACACATTTATTATTATATTATGGGTATTGCAATGCAGGTTTTGGGGCTGGTAGCCGGGTTAGGACTTTTAGTTTTTGTTCACGAGTTGGGACATTATATGTTTGCCCGTTTGTTTCGCACGAGAGTAGAAAAATTCTACCTCTTTTTCAATCCTGGCTTTTCTTTGGCGTGCCCAAAGGCTCTATCTGCGTAAATGGTGTGAGCTTAACCGTGGTTGACTCGGAGAAAGGACGATTTTCAGTGGCAATTATTCCTTATACACAAGATGTTACTAACTTTCATAACTTTAAAAAAGGAACTATTGTGAATATAGAATTTGATGTTTTGGGTAAATATGTCCAAAAATTGTTGGCAGAATATTTTGTGGCTACAAAATAAGAAGCTATACCTTTCGTTTTAACTTTTTTTATTATAACATTTATGGGTATTGCAATGCAGGTTTTGGGGCTGGTAGCCGGTTTAGGACTCTTAGTTTTTGTTCACGAGTTGGGACATTATATGTTTGCCCGTTTGTTTCGCACGAGAGTAGAAAAATTCTACCTCTTTTTCAATCCTGGCTTTTCTTTGGTGAGAATGAAGAAGATAGATGGTAAATTTCAGTTTAGCTTTTTATCCTCAAAAGCCCCCGAAGAGTGGGCAGCACACGCAGATACCACCGAGTGGGGGTTGGGTTGGCTGCCGCTGGGCGGCTACTGTTCTATTGCCGGTATGGTGGACGAAACCAAGTCGGCGAAAGATTTGGCAAGCGAG
>WQSU01000257.1 GCA_009787675.1 Lentimicrobiaceae bacterium | reverse complement strand
TTCTTCGCGGGTTTGACGGTCAAGGTCTTTGCGGTCAACCACAAACAAGCATTTTTCAATATCAGGATTGTCTTTGAGTAGAGTTGATGCTTTAAACGAAGTCAAGGTTTTGCCACTTCCCGTTGTGTGCCAAATATAACCATTGCCTCTATTTTGTTGAATGCAGTTTACAATCGCTTTAACCGCATAAATCTGATACGGTCGCATCACAAGCAATTTCTGTTCGCTTTCCACCAAAACCATATACTTGCTTATCATTTCTCCAAGCGTGCATTTAGGCAGAAATTTTTCAGCAAACTCTTTAAGATGCGTTATTTTTTCGTTTTTTTCGTTTGCTAACCGATAAATAGGCAAAAACTGCTCGTCTGCATTGAATTGAAAATGCGGGTTCTTATTGTTTGCAAAATAGTAGGTGTTTGTTAAATTACTGACAATAAATAACTGCATAAAGCAAAGCAATGAATTACCGTAACCGTTGCCCGGTTCGTTTTTGTAATCCACTATTTGTTGCATTGCTTTTCGTGGCGAAATATCTAATTTTTTCAATTCTATTTGCACCACAGGCAATCCGTTGATGAGCAAAATAACATCATAGCGTTGATGTGAATTTTCAGTATTGATACGGAGTTGAGATATTACCTCGTAATCATTTTTGCACCAATCTTTGATGTTTACCAATGTATAATGTAACGGAGTTCCATCTTCACGTTGAAAATACTGCCGTTCACGCAGCAATTTAGAAGCGGCAAACACATCCGGATTGATGATTTGCTCTCGAAGTCTTAAGAACTCGCTGTCCGAAAGGCGAACGCGATTGAGTGCTTCAAACTTAGTTTTGAAGTTTTGTTCAAGCGTTTTTCGGTCAACGATATCAGGGCGATGAACATATTTAAGCCCTTTTAGCTGTTCGATTAAATTTTCTTCTATTTGGTTTTCGTTGTTCATTGATAATTTTTGCAAAGATACTCATTTTTTTCGAGTTACGCAAACTAAATTTTCGATAAAAAGACTCAACAAAAAAACAAATAAACGACACCACATTCCGAGTGCAAAGGTTCAGTTTAATTTTCTTCCTGATAATAAACCTTGTAAAACTTCCCTTTTTTATCTTCGCCTTGCTCGATTAGGTTGCGGTTTCCGTGAATGTAGATGTGGAAATTTTTATCTAATTTGATAACACTTTTTAAGGTGCGAACTTGCTTTTTGACGGCACTTTCCGAAATGGTAAAATTATCGGCAATGTCCATATCGAAGTCTTGCTCAAAAGTTGTTTTGTATTTTCTGAAACTCCTGATAATATCGGGGTCTTCGATCACCTCGTTGGCAAATTCTTTTAAGTCAAAGTTGTCCTTTTCTTTGAAAAACTTGACGGATTTGTTTAATAAATCTATTTGGTCGGCTTTGGTAACCTCGAATTGACTAGGAAGTTCGTCTTTTATGAAATGTTTGGCGAGTGTCAAAACATTTTGTGTGTTGTAATATTCGTCTTTGCGTGAACGCACGTGCAAAAAATCGTCCAACCAATATTGGGCTTCTGCTCCTTTGTTCGTGTTATCAACCACTGCAACAACATAGCCATTTTCACGCTCTGTATTGAATATCAAACAGCCCTTATCTAGTTTGTTAATGTTGATGCCTTGTTCGCTTTCAATTTCAAAGCCGTCTTCGGTTTTGTTTGGAAAAACTTTTAGGAACGTGTCTTTGTTTTCCGATTTGAACAATCCAACAGCATCAACGGTTTTTCCGTCAATAATACAATCTTTGAAATAGACCGTGTAAAATTCACCACCTTTGATTTTGGGGTGGTCGCTTTGTTCGTACAAATGTTTTGTAAGGTTTACAGACTGCTCCAAGAGGGTTTTAGGATCATCGAAGATTTTGCTTGTGCAGACAAATGCTTCGTTCATGCTTACATCTATGTTGTGATAGAAGTTGAAATATTCGGAATACCTCAAAAAAGAAGCAAAAAAATAGCGAACCAACAATGCTTTATCAGCTTCGCTCAATTGTAGGTTTGTTTTTGACAACTTGCATTGCTCGTTGTAGATCTTATTACCAACAACATGAATTGCTATATTGTTGATTGCTGAATTTTCACAATATATCATTCTAGTTTTTCTTTATCAACAAATAAAATATATTTATGAAGTGCATCACATCATATAAGAACCATACTGAAAGGAATACAAATACAGAAATCAGTAATTTTTGAACTACTATCCACAAGCACAAATAATCTGTGAAGATACTATTTATTAACCACTCAAAATTAAAGTATGCAATGAAAAAAGCGTAAACAGATAGGGTTATAGACACTATTACAATACGTCTATGAAAAGAAATGAATCGTTGAAACAAAACGTCCCTGCTTTTCATCCATTCAATAGTTTCGCTTCTTCCTTGCAAAATAATTCCTAGGAATGTAAGCAAAAAACCAAATATCAACATCCCAATGGTTGGAATTCCTCTGACAAACTCTTTCCAATTAGATAATTCGGGGGATAACAAAAACACTAATGTTGAAAGAATAAAGCCCCAAGCTACTCCTCCATATTTTTCTTTCCAATAGTCGATTTTTTTTCCAAATACACGCATAAAACTATTTTTTCAATCGATTAAATTCAGGTAATAGTCGACTATATAAGTTTTCTATTCCTTCTTGTCTTTCGCTTTGCTGAACATCAGACTGTAGTTGAATATCCCTAATTTTGAAATGCTCATTAAATGTATCTGCTAAAATATCTATGGGCTTTACTCGTCGACGATTCTCTGGATCTGAAGTATACCCCTCCACTTTTAATGTTTGAATGTTCTCTCGAAATCCTTTATCTACGATATTCAAAGTAACAGCATCTATGAGCCCCTTTACAAAGGATCTACTTAATCCCATTGGATTTATCCTTTTGCGTAAGGCGACCTGCTCTATTTTCAAAATGTCTGCGTTTGTTTCTTGTCCTGCTCGTATATTTTGTTTGATTATATTAGCCATAGAGTCAATGTTTTCTTCGAAGCAGTTAATTAATTCGGCAGGTCTATATAGCTCCACAATAATCTTTTTATAGTAATCCATTTCAAGCATTCGTTGATATTCGTTAGCTCTGTACACAGCAGGGAAAGTCAAATCAAAACGAACATCATTTTCTCTTTCACCCCACCTTGTATAGATAAATTCCGTTAACTGTGTAGGAAAACATCCACTTCTATTGATTTCATACAGTAAGATATTCCGCTTTGTATCATATAAAAATATATTGGCAAAAGCTAGCCCTTGAGTATGTGGATCTATGTTAACTTGCGAATACTGCTTCGTCCTCTTATTTCTAATAGGAGGAATGTCTCTATCTTGTGTAGTTATGATAATGCCAACTATACAGTCTTTTATAGAGGTTCTGAGTAATGAAAATT
>WQSU01000256.1 GCA_009787675.1 Lentimicrobiaceae bacterium | reverse complement strand
CTGGTGTTGTTTTAAACGATAGTAGTATTATTAGTTTTGCAAACGCTGAAACTCATTTTACTTTTCAAGAAGACCGCTCTATTTTTAGAGTTAGTCAAATAGACGTAGACACCGAGCGTTTTACACAAGACAATCGCCCACGCGCACCATATACTACAGATATGATAGGCTTAGCCGAGTGGAGTTTGCACGACCCATTAGATATGTTTTTAAATCGCCGTGGCAGTAACTGGAGTGCGGTTTATCGTGATATAGCAGGCTCTTCTATGTTTGGCCATATTTTAGTTGCGCATCTTATGGGCGTTACAGAATTATGGAATTATCCGCCAGTGTTTGAATACATGGATAGATTTGCTAGAGTAGAAGTGCCATTTACACTAGACCCAACATTAACACGCCCACAGCAATACTATGTGCCAAACTCGGCAACAGGTGGTCACCCATGGCAAACAAATAGAATACAGCCATTTTTTGCACATATGTGGCAAGAGTATGTGTGGTAAAAAAAAAGACTATAAACAAAAAAGCATAAAACACAACCCTATGATGTTCAACACACCAAGCAACTAAAACAATAAATAAAAAATCCACTAGCACAACAGCTTTAGATTTTTGTCTTTGCAGTCCGAGCGCAAAAATCAATGGCAATAAAAAAACGCTCAAGAGGATCCAGTAACGCCTCTTGAGCGTGTTAGTGTGGCAAGGTCGAACTAAAAGTGGAACGCTCTGTCGTAAATTATTTTTCAACCGAACGGAAAATAATCAGAACCAAAAGTAACTAATGTTGATTTTTTTTAAATATACTTCTTCAAACTATGCAGAAAATGAAGTCGGGGATTTGGCTTCGCAAAATAAAACCAGAGGAATGCGATTATGCAGGAGCTTTTGCCAAAGTCTTTATGGCAAGGTCGAACTAAAAGTGAAATGTTCCGCTTGCCACAATTTTTCTAGTGAACCAAAAGTAACTTGTCTTGATTTCCGTCGCATCCGACAATTTACAACACCGAACCAAGAGTAAATTATCTTGATTTCCGTTGAAAGGCATTTAGAGAGCATTTTTTGTTAACAGAGAAATTCACAAGTGATATACTTAACAAATGAGAAGATTATTATTTGTGACGCTTATCATTTTGCAGGCAGTCATCTTTATTGCATGTTCCAACCATTAACGCCATTAACTCCTGTTACCTTTGAGACGCTGAAAAGAGCGGCAACTAATGCTGGATATGAAGTCAGATTGACAAATTATTATGGGAATGATGTTGAAGAGTATAATGATGCGACATTAGTTAGTGTCGCAATCAACAATTCAACACTCCAATTTTTTAGTAGAGCAAGAACTTTAGAAGACGCTAACGAAATATTTGAAAACATATACAGGAATAGTTTGGTGCATTACAGTGGGGCACGCACACTCTACAGGAGAAGAATAGGCTCCAATTGGAAATCTCATCACATACATGTAAATGAATCTTGGGTTCGCAATTCGAGATTTTATCTCATTTATCGCATTGAAACCAATGTCCTTTCTTTTCGTGGACCAATGAGCGATTTGGAAATAGTAGAGGACTTCATTAAATATTTAACTAGATAAATTTCTACAGAACAACAAGAAGTGTAGGCAAACAAGTTAAGATATAAATCAAAAAATAACGCAAAAAACACGACAGAACGCATTCCGTTCCGTCGTGTTTTTATGGCAAGGTCGAACCAAAAGTGGAACGCTCTGCTTGCTTCAATTTTTCTGGCGAACCAAAAGTAATTTGTCTTGATTTCCGTCGTATCTGACAATTTACGACACCGAACCAAAAGTAAATCATCTTGATTTTCGTTTTTTTCATAGAAAAAAGTTTTATTCGCACCCAAACGGCACCCGCTGGCGCGTGTCGCGCCTTTCTGAAAAGGGCGGCAGAATATAGGAAAATAGAGAAACGCGCGGCTGTGGCGACCCCATGGGCGCGTTTTGCATTTTGTCGAAAGACCCCGAAATATATTTGTATTTTCAATATATTTGTGCTATAATGATTATAAGAAAATGGAACACAGTTTCAAAAGTAGAATATAGCCAATAAAAATTAAAAGTGCCTATGATAATTGAAGAATGAGATAAGTTGCAAGCATGGAAAGAGCTGATTTTAGAGATGGTTATGAAATATGAAAGGAGTAAAATATGAGAAATAAAAAAGAAATGATTGAAAAGTTGAGGGAATTTAGTGAGAACAAATGTTCACTATGTTTAACGACTTTGCTAGACGGAAAAGATGATATTTCACAGGTGCATCATATTCTTCATCCTTCACTGGGTGGGACAAATGACTTAAGCAATTTGCAATTGCTTTGCCCCAATTGTCATTACAAAATTCATAAAACTATGCCTATACAATCTTATGAGTTTGAAAAATATATTTTTGAATTAATTAATGCAAATTTGAATTTTAGAAACACGCAATCTTTACATCGATCAAGAGATTTTTTAGGAGATATTGTAACTGAAAGAAAAATTGGAGAAGAATGGGAAAAACTTATAGTTGAAGTTAAATATTTCACTGTTTTGGGTTCGAAGTTTTCGGAATATTTGAGACATTTAACGATGAAAAATATTGGCATAAAGACTGTTTTAGTTTGCCCAGGAAAATTGACTGAAAAAACATATTCCCAACTAAGAGAAGCTAATATTGAAGTTTGGGATAGAGAATATTTGGAAAGCAGGTTTCACAATGAAATTAATGAAATAGCTCATCCAGTATTTACGCAGCAGTTATTAAATATTCCCGTGGTTGGAAAAGAAGATTTGTTGATAAGCGAATTGAGAAAGTGCGGGACAGGAAAAAATTATTGGTTTAAATATCAGAAATTAGTGGGTGAAATTTTAACCTATTTGTTTTGTCCACCACTATCTGCTGCGCTTTCAGAGAAAAATGATGAACCTAGGGCAAATAGGCGTGATTTTATCTTTCCAAATTATGCAGATAAAGGTTTTTGGGAGTACATACGGTTGAAATATTGTGCAGATTACATAGTAGTTGATGCAAAAAATCACTCAACCAGCATTGGCAAAAAGGATGTATTGCAAATAGCTCATTATTTAAAAGATTATGGAACAGGATTGTTTGCGATTATTGTTGCAAGAAAAGGGATAAATAAGAACTTGTATTATATTTTAAGAGAAATATGGATTACAGAGAGAAAAATGATTATTATTTTGAATGATGATGACATTGAGCAAATGTTGTTAGAAAAAAAGTGCAATAGAGATTCCAATGAAATTATTAAGCAAAAGATAATGGATTTTAGAGTTTCATTATAATTTTATGATGATGGTGGTATCTTAAACCCATGAGAAAACGATACACAAGAGAGTTCAAGTTGAAGATTGTTGGTTTGTATGAAAGTGGTGTGGCGGCGAAACAATTGCGT
>WQSU01000255.1 GCA_009787675.1 Lentimicrobiaceae bacterium | reverse complement strand
GTATACTAATGTTTAACGCCAATCCACTTTGTTGATATGCTCCAAAGGTACGATGCGGAAGCGGAGTGCCTAATCATGCGGCCGTGCAGAAGGCCGCGGGGCATATCAACAAAGTGGATTGGCAAAAAAAGCAAATGATTTTCAAAAAATCTTTTGCATGACTACAAATATGTAGTATAATCTTGCTGAAAGGAGGAAATCTTATATGACAATCAAAGCATACGAAATCATAAGCGAAATAGAGGCAGATGGAGCAGTGGCACTGAAAGCCTAAAATACCCGTCAACTTCGCGGGAAGCTCTGGGAGATAAAATTTTCAAACAACCGCATAATGTATGTAGTATACGACAAAGACTTGATATATTTCCTCCACGCCTGTCAAAAGCAAAAAGGCAAAGCCGAAAAACATGACCTGGAATTGGCGATAAGCAGAGCGAAAAGGTACGGATTAAAAATCTAAGACACAGGGGAAGGTAGAGAAGAAAATAGCGGTGTGGAAAATCCGTGACGGATGGGTTAAAAAAAACAATGTTGTACAACATTCGCTCAATGTCCTACAACAATCCAACAATAACAAAGCAGAAAACCCGCCTTTAAATGTCTCTATATCTAATTCCAAAAAAAGTTTGAGCGCGGAAAATTCTGCGCCAGCTAAAAAAAGCGGCACAGCCGACACGAACACTAAACGGCGCGGTGCGCCAAAAGAGAATAAATACGCTGTCGGAAATACTGGAGGCAAGAACGGCATTAAACCGAAAGCCCCCCTGCTGGATTAAATCTAGCTGGAGGGCTTTTTTTATTTGTGGCGTACATATCAAATATTATGATGAAGAATTCGAAGTTCAAGAACTTATAATATAAAGGTAGTTTCGGAAACGGAACTCAACACTAAATTACTCAACTGCCCTGTTTGCGGTACATTCAAGGCATTTTGGGGAGGTGATGAGGGTTTACGGAACATTTTACGAGGACAATAATGCTGATATAGATGCCTATAAATCCGCAAGAGATTATATCTATGTTGACTTGAAACTCGAAAAATTTCCAAACCTTAAAACCTTGAGCGGCAAAATTTCTGAATTTGACCAACAAGCAGAATGATTTGCAAAAATCTCTGACCGCCACAAGAGATAAAGCAAAAATGCTGAACATCTCAACGCATAATGCTCGTATGGTTTTGGGGTATCGTGAATTGGAAACGCAAGGCATTGACCCTGTGCCAATTTCACCACAACCGCAAGATTTGTGGGTATACACCTCTTCATTTGCCCATGCCGAAAAATCGGGCGAAATGGATGAGTATTTCCAAAGCAAATACCTTGATACCCAATGTGCCGAAGCCACCAATCAAGCCTTGCAAGGCAAGCTGATACCAAAGGGCGCATTTAATAAAGCCATCACCACGGAAATGGTGGAACTCGTTACCAAAGAACACGGCTTAGAGCGTATAGGTTGGGTACTTGCCGCCGCTGTGATGAATGATACAACAGGCGCATTTTCCGAATACAAGGATTGGGCAAAAGAAAAAATGTTGCCCGCCGAGCCAAGCACACAAGCTGGTGTAATTGTCGATGTTAAACTTTCTGCAAACAGATTAACGGCGTTCATCGAAAAGTACCAAGACATCATGGAAACGATAAAAGCCCGATACCATTGGAAGCAAAGGCAGTTTAACCAAATTTCCTTCAAAGACAAAATGGCGATTGCCACAGAAAAAGTCAAAGAGCAAAACAATAACAGGACAGCACCGCCGCCGCCAGCCATCGAAACGCCGCCACCACCGAAGCCGAAAAAGAAAAGTCGGGATGAATGTAGGTAGACAAATAACACAAGCAACAAGCCAAGACCGTACACTTCTGTTGTGCGGGCTTTTGCATTGCAAAAAAATAAAACCGAAGGGAGCGATGAATATTAACACATACGCTTATGTAAGAGTTTCGACCAAAGACCAACAAGACCACCGCCAATTTTTGGCTATGGAGCAAAGAGGAATCCCCAACGAGAGGATATTTCCCGAAAAATTAAGCGGCAAAAACACCAAACGCCCCGCCTTGCAATCACTACTGGACACAGTGCAAAAGGGCGATACGATTGTGGTTGAATCAATCAGTCGCTTTGCCCGCAACACCAAAGACTTATTGGGGCTTGTGGAAAAGCTGACCGCCAAAGGCGTGGAATTTATCAGCCTAAAAGAGTATATAGACACGACCATACCCACAGGGCGATTTACTCTAACTATCTTCGCCGCCATTGCAGAGTTAGAGCGAGAATGTACGTTATTACGGCAAGCAGAAGGCATTGCCGCCGCCAAAGCACAGGGAAAACATCTCGGCCGCCCTCTAAAAAAGCCCCCTGAAAACTTTGCCGAAGTGGTAAAGAATTGGGAGCGTGGAAAAATCAGCTTTGACGAAGCCTTGAAGCTAACAGGGCTTAAAAGAGCCACGTTTTACAACCGTCGGCGGGAACTTCGCAACAGTAAAAAGAAGTAGCGGTATCTAAAAAGGTTTACCTTTTTAGATACCTTTATTTTTGCCGCAAACCATCCAATTTTATTGAGTATACCATAAAAACTTGTCGAATACAAGCTGAAATTTGGAATGAGCCACGTGAGTCTAATTTAAGTAAATTCCCAAACTAACGTCCACAGTGGACGCGGGTGTGGACGTTACTCTCGGAAGGATTTTTTTGGTGGACTTTAGTGTGGGAAATCTTGATATATTTCCCAGCACATGCTAAAATTAATTGTACGACACTCTTGGTATGTCGTTTCAGTTGTTGGATTCGTACAGCTTGCTCCATTGGCTGTTAAATCTCACAAAGGAGACTGTACATATTAATGGATGTTTTAACTTTCGTAGCTTTTATAATCGACCGCGCATTAGTGCTTGGCATTGCTTTCTTCATCTGGAAGAAGAAAAACCTAATTAGTGGTTTCTTTGGTTTTAAAAGTGAAAAGAGTGACGGCTCAAAAAGAGAGTTTGTCGTTCATGGAAACATTGAAAACAGTGGGTGACGCATAACCCTGTTTTCTTTTTTTATGAACTTTCAAATTTTTTTACATATCAAGGGAACAAACCCCGAAAAGTGACTACAATATAGTTAAATAAAACCAAGACAGTCTTAAAGTGTGATATAATACAACCAAGGCATATGACCCTAGATTTAGAAAACAAGTGTTGAAGTGCATCAGCAAAGGACACACAATCCAAGAAGCCCATGAGGTATTCGAAGTAGGCACAACAACAATAAAGGAGTGGAAAAAGTTAGAAAAAGAAACTGGTAAACTGGATAAACGCCCATCAGGTAATAAAGCATCAAAACTATGTCCGAACCGGTTAAAAGCCTATGTTGAAGCGAATCCCGATAGCTATCAAAGTGAAATTGCTGAAGTATTTAATTGCACTCAACCGGCAGTATTTTATGCGTTAAAACGTCTTAATTTGAAGCGTAAAAAAAACGGTTAGTTATGTGGAAAGAAATGATGAATTGCGTTCAGAATTTTGAGAAGCCATTGAAAGTTATCCACAGCATATGATGTACTACG
>WQSU01000254.1 GCA_009787675.1 Lentimicrobiaceae bacterium | reverse complement strand
CAGCAGTTTGATGATTTATTTTATTTGCTTCGACCCATTCCCAATAAGAAATTTATGGAAATTTTCCCAATTAAAGCTTCAATTTGGGTAAATCATCAGCCGAAATTTGATTCTATTACAGGGATAACAAAAGATTCTAAATCAAATAAACGGCTTCGCGAAAAAGGAGAACCGCCCGTGCTGATTGATACAAACGACATGCAACGCTCCATGAAGCAAATTCAGTTAGCCATGTTTCAGCGCGGTTATTTTGATGCAACGGCACGTGTGGAGGTCAATTATTTGAAAAAACAAAAGGCAAAAGTTAACTATTTTGTTACGCCAAATCAACCTTACTATATTAGAAATGTTGAGTATCAGGTTGAAATTCCTGAATATAAGCGTATTGTAATTACAGATACTGTCAATTCGTTGATAAAGAAAGGGATGATTTATAAAGAAGAGACATTTGTGGCAGAGCGAAACCGCATTGTAAATAAGTTGAGAGATCAAGGCTATTTCTATGCTAATACAAGTATGGTTACTTTTTTGATAGATTCTCTAAATGCCTTTCAACATTTGAATGCACAAGGAAATCCTACGGTGGAGCTTGCCATTAAAATATCTTTCGATGACCAAAATGATGAAACTTTAATATACAAAAGCAGAAATCGTTACAAATTTAATAATGTATTAATTTATACAAATTATGATTTGAATTTTGACAAAAACATTCATTTGGATACAGTTTCCTATTATGATTTCAGGTCAAAATCAGATTCTACTTTGTATCAATTTGTTACAATAAAAAAATTAAAGAAAAGAACCCATAAGTTAAAGTTAGTCAAAGATTATAACAGCCGTACCATTGCCGGCGCTGTCTGGATGAAAAAAGGGGATTTCTATTCTCAAGTTGCATACGACCGGACTTCTAAAAAACTGCGTGATTTGAGGAATTTTAGTATCATCAATATTACTTATAATGAGGAAGGAGCGCTTTTGGACTCGGTTAAGAAAACAGGTGTTTTAAACACAACGTTGCACCTCACCAGAGCCAAGCAAGAGAGTTTGGGTGCAGACTTTGATTTGCGCACCGACCGTACCACTTTACAACTCTCATATACCAACAAAAATATTTTTAGAGGCGCAGAGTTTCTGAACATAAGGGGCTATGGAAGTGTGTATTACTATAAGTGGTTTAACGATCTTATTAGCAAAACGCAAACATCGGTTAATTCCATCTATGGTGAAGTAGGGGGCTCGGTATCTTTAGAGTTTCCAAGATTGTTGATGTTGCCTAAATATCAGAACATTAAACTATGGGGTTATTCTACCGAGATCAAATTTTCCTGCAATTATTCGCAATACCATTCCCGTTTGGCAATGCAAGCGGCATATACTTACAAATGGAGTCCTACGCGTTATCTCACTCATACAGTGTCGCCTATAGAAATTTCTACTTTGAATACCCGCAATGAAAGCAATGATAGCAGTATTGAAAAATATCCTAAAAGTTATCAACATAAATTTCAAAAGTTCTTTTTGCCCTCTGCACGTTATACCTTGACTTATGGACCCAACAGGCACAAACTTCACCAATTGAGCGTTAACTTTTCTTTTGAAAATGTAGGATTGCTGCTTTATGGTGTAAACAAGGCAATAAATAGCGATAAAACATGGCAAATTTTTAAGGAATTTAATTACGGTACTTACGAAAAATTTGACCTCAATCTTGTATATACCCGTTTTATCAATGCCAATAATTCTTTTGCCGCCCGTTTGATGTTCGGCATGGCGATTCCATTCCAAAAAGGCACGGTAATTCCCTTTGAAAGAAGCTTTTTCGTGGGCGGCGCCAGCAGTATGCGGGGGTGGACATTCCGGCAGTTAGGGCCCGGGGGATATTGCACCAATGAAGATAGAGAGAAATATGTTGAAAGAGTGGGAGATATGCGAATTGAGTTGAACTTGGAATATCGAGGCACTATTTACAAAGCGTTTAAGTTCGGCGTCTTTTCCGATATCGGAAATGTTTGGCTCTTATCGAAATATGAAGGTATGCCCAATGCAGAGTTTAATTTTAGTACCTTTTATAAACAGATTGCGGCGTGCGTGGGGCTTGGCCTTCGTTTAGATTTTAGCTTCTTCCTCATCAGATTAGATTACGGACTTCCCATTTACGACCCCTCGAAACCGGTAGGAAACTACTGGATTAGCAAAAGTTGGGTGGCAGACAAGGAGAACAAATGGTGGAAAGGCGCACAGGGCATACAATTTGCAATCAACTATGCTTTCTAAATCAGAATTTTTAACACTATTTAGAGCGCAAGTGCCCCACGAACCTACCGCAGGGCAAGAGGCTGCCCTGTTCAAAATGGTTGATTTCCTGTATAAAAGGGATCCCAAACAACTTTTTATTCTGAAAGGATACGCCGGCACCGGCAAAACCACGCTCATCAGCGCTTTGGTGAGAGTGTTCGCCCAGTTAAAAAAGCGAACCGTATTGCTCGCGCCCACAGGAAGAGCCGCTAAAGTGTTTGCCTCCTATTCCGGCACTAAAGCCTACACCATTCACAAACATATTTATAAAGTAACCCATAAAGAAGGGTTTGTAAACATAATACGAAAAGCGAATACAAGCACAAACACCTTGTATATTGTGGATGAAGCCTCCATGATTTCCTGCGAAAGCAACTCGATGGAATCGTTCGGCTCGCGAGAATTACTTACCGACTTGATGGAATATGTTTTTGAAGGCGAGAATAATAAATTGCTTTTTATTGGCGATGACGCGCAACTTCCACCTGTGCAAAGCGATGAATCGCCCGCATTAAATTTAGATTTTTTAACAGTTAATTTCGATGTGGATATCTCCACCTGCCAACTCACCGATGTGGTGCGCCAAGCCAACGATTCGGGAATCTTGCACAATGCCACCTTGTTGAGAAAGGTTTTATCGGCAAAAAAAATGGCACTGCCGCTCTTTTCCCTTTCTTCTTTTGAAGATATTAAACGCATAGGGAGTCAGGAACTTGAAGATGAATTAAACCGGTTGTACGCGCATTATGACCCAGAAGAGATTGCAATTATAACGCGCTCAAACAAAAGAGCATATATTTTTAATAATGAAGTCAGAAACAGAATATTCTGCCGTGAAAACAAATTGGCAACCGGCGATTTTTTAATGGCAGTAAAAAACAACTACTATTGGATTGATGAACTTTCGGAAGTGGGCTTTATTGCCAACGGAGACCTGATGGAGGTGATGTCGATTACGAAAACGCAGGAACTCTACGGCTTTACATTCATGGATATACGGGCGCGTTTGTGCGATTACCCCAACTATCCCGATGTGGACTTTAAGATTATTTTAGAAAGTTTGGAAAGCGATGGTCCCTCCATGAGTTCCGAGCAGATGCGAGCGCTTTATCAGGAAATACTCAAAGATTATGAGCATATACCGAGCAAACGGGCGCGGTTCTTGAAGATGAAAAGCAATCCGTTTCTCAATGCGGTGCAAGTAAAATACTCTTATTCTTTAACTTGCCACAAAACGCAAGGCGGACAATGGAAAGTGG
>WQSU01000253.1 GCA_009787675.1 Lentimicrobiaceae bacterium | reverse complement strand
GGAAAACTTCTCGGCAGAAAGAATCACAGAGGAACTGTACAGAATACAGGAAAGTATTTTAAGAGATAAAAGTAATGGCAATAGATATGTAGTACCTTCAAAACCAAGCCCTTATGCTATAAAGATATATGAAGTAATGAATAAAGAAAGAAGTGTGGTCCCGTTTAAATTGACCGCTGAAAGATAAATGTAGTGAATGTGCAGAATTTTATCTAACTGTAAATCATGTGCTTAAAAAAGAAAACCGTCGAAGTCAGGAAAACAGATTTACGCCGTGTATACAATTTCCTATCAATATTTTCTCTAAATCGTCAGTCATGAGCCAATCGCGAGCCAATTGAGCCAATTATGAGCCAATTATTTTAAGTCGTTAGCTCATAAATACTTCCTGCGCCAAATCCTGTATTTTTGAGAATTTTATAAATATCTGTTAGTTCCGACAAATCTCGTGTTGCGGTTGGTTTTGCTACCGAATTTATTGTCTGATACTCGCCATTCGTAATTTTCCCTTTCTCTTTTGCATACAGCACCGCTTTTATCTGCCTTTCATTCAGCCCTGATTTTTGCATTTGTTCTTCTGTAAATTTGTCTTTGAACAGTTTAACAATAAAGCCGCCGCAGTCTTCTTCGAGTATCGGGGTTGGCAATCCTGCTGCTTTGCAGGAATCTACGATTTTCATAATGCCACTACCCCAAGAATCAATGTAACTGCCTTTGAAACATGCGTCTGCAAGTATTGGATTGCGGGGAAACGAATGCGTTAGGAGAGAAAAATAAGGAAAATCCCTGCAAAAATCACAAATTGAAAATTTCTTTGGTCAATTGTTTTATGTAAGTTGAAAAAGAAGTATTTTTTCCAAAAATTTTCAAGCAAAAAAGATAAATATGAATCTATCAAAAGAATATTTTACAAATATTACACAAGAAGTTGAGAAAATAATTACTTTCTATGAGTCTCTTTGTAATAATGAAGATTTCTTAAGTAAAGTCAAAGAAAAGGCTCTACCCTATTGGCACATAGATTCAATTAAAGAACTAATCTTTGACTGTTTTTTCCAAGATTTGGCAAGATGTTTAGTGGGATTAGGATACGACATAAATTTAAAAACTAAAGAAACATTTGGTTTCTTTTACTTCTATGCACGTTATCATAATAAAGGTTTGAAAAATGAATATACAAAATCTATTGCTTTATTTGATAATTATTTTTATGATACTGTTGAAGATACCTTAAAAAAAATAAACAATGATAAAGTCAAAATTTCAGTAGGAGAAGATATATTTTCAATGTGCTCTGTATTGAAAGATTTTGCCGATGATGATCATAAGCAAAAGTATCTTATTATGCTTTATAGGTATGCTTCATTAACAGCAATAACAAAATGAAACCCGAAATAATAAAAAATGATTCCGAATTTTTAATCTTCAAAACCGAAGATGAAAAAATCTCTGTGGATGTTCGGTTAGAAAATGAAACTGTTTGGCTTTCCATAGATGCGATGGCGCAACTGTTTGAGAAATAGCGCTCAACCATCAATGAACATATTTTGAACATTTATGAGGAGGGCGAGTTGCAGGAAAGTGATAGCGTGAGAAAAATCGGAATTTCCGATTTTTCTACCAAACCCACTAATTTTTACAATCTTGATGTAATAATTTCAGTAGGTTATCGTGTTAAGTCGTTTCGTGGCACACAGTTTCGGCAATGGGCAACCAAACGGCTGAACGAATATATTCGCAAAGGGTTTACCATGGATGATGAGCGTTTGAAAAATCTTGGTGGAGGAAGTTATTGGCAAGAACTTTTACTACGTATTCGCGATATTCGCACATCCGAAAAAGTTTTTTATCGTCAGATTTTGGATATTTACGCAACGAGTATTGATTACGACCCAAGAGCAAAGATTTCAATAGAGTTTTTCAAAAAAGTACAAAATAAAATTCATTACGCTGTTCATGGACAAACCGCAGCAGAGGTGATTTATACACGCGCTGATGCAGAAAAAGATTTTATGGGATTGATGACATTTTCGGGCAGCCGCCCATATTTGAAAGATGTTGTGATTGCAAAAAACTATTTAAATGAAAAGGAGTTACGCTCACTCGGACAAATAGTTTCGGGATATTTAGATTTCGCCGAAAGACAGGCAGAGCGCGAAATTACAATGACTATGAAAAACTGGTCGGAACATTTGACAGAATTTTAACAATGAGTGGAGAAAATTTACTACTTGGAGCCGGAAGTGTAAGCCACGAACAAGCAGTAGATAAAGCCACAACAGAGTACAAAAAGTATCAGCAGAAAACATTAAGCGAAGTAGAAAAAAACTATTTGGGAAGTTTGAAAATGTTGGATGAAAAACTAAAACGGAAAAATTATGATAACACAAGGCATTTATATGATTATAAGCCTCTCGCTCCGCTCGAACCGGCTGAGCCTTAGCCGGCTGCAAGGTATTATTTTGACAAAAACGGCTAATGCCGTTATTTTTTTCTGTTGAAAAATAATCAGTTTTTGATATGGCACAAATTTTAAATAGAAACAACTTTAAGTAAAATGAAAACTGTATTTTTGCACTTGTTAAAAAAAATATATAAAATGGAATCACTCATTAAACGAATTACTGTTAACGCCGATATTTGTCATGGTAAACCTACCATTAGAAATATGCGTTATCCTGTAGAAATGATTATGGAATTGTTGTCATCGGGAATGACATGGAAGGAAATTATGAAAGATTTCCCTGCTATTGTAGAGGACGATATTCGGGCATGTTTGCTTTATGCAACAAAACTTTCAAGAGTAAAAACTATTCATAAAGTATTCGCATGAAATTCCTTGTTGATGCCCAATTACCATACGGAATTGCTTTATTCTTGAGAGATAAAGGATTTGATGCACTACACACAAATGACCTACCGGATAAGGAATACACAACAGATAGTCAAATTAGAAGTATTGCTGTGTCGGAAAACCGGATAGTGATCACTAAGGATTATGATTTTGTTGATTCATTTATTCTTAAAAATGAATCATGTACATTTGGGCATTACTGGAATTCAACATTAAGTACATTTCAAATATTTTCTCCATTTGAACAAAATGAAAAATTATCTCAACTTTCTCATGTTTAGTTATTTTTGCCGGATTGTGCAACATGCACTCTCGGCAGTGCACGATTGACAAAATCGAGAGCGGTATCGAAAAAAAAGTGAAAATTGATAATAAAGTAAAAGAGTGTGAAAAATGAAAGTGAAAAAATCCACAATACCATCAGGCAGCCTAACTGAAAATTATCTTCCGACTGATTATTCAGATGTGTATGCTTTGATGACATACACAGAAAAAAAAATTACCCCTGATGACATTATGGTTAGTTTTTGGACAGACTTTCCTTGTTGGATAAATGCCCTTTTTAAATTGCGGAACATGCTTGTAAAATTTGTTGGACTGAAAAGTGCGGAAAACGACAATGTGAAAGAATTAGAGAAATGTATCCGCACGGGAAAAACATACAATTTTGCATCTGTTCCTGCAAAAAATGGTAAGGAAACCGTTTTGTTATTGACTGACAAGCATTTAGATACCTATATGTCTGTACATG
>WQSU01000252.1 GCA_009787675.1 Lentimicrobiaceae bacterium | reverse complement strand
TAGCTACTATGTTGACTAAGGGATGGCGCTTTTTGCGATTAATTCTATGATCTTCCATGCTGCAAAAATAAGATACTAATGTTTCCCTCATAATAATTTTAATTTATTGATTACGAAGCAAATATACAAAAAAATCAATGCAAAATACTGAATGTCAATATTTTATTTAAAATTATTTTTTACAGAAAAAAGAAAATTTTAATGATTTTGCCCTGATACTCCAAAGTGTTTCAATGTTAGCATAATGTTTTTATACTATTTTCGCGCTCAAAATAAAAAAACATGATGACCATACAACGTACCAAACTGTTCCCCGATGTAACTGATGATCAATGGAATGATTGGAAGTGGCAATTAAAAAACCGCATCGAAACCTTAGAAGAACTAAAAAAATATGTACAGCTAACTCCTGAGGAGGAAAACGGCGTGAAAGAATCGCTCAAAACATTGCGGATGGCGATTACGCCTTATTATTTAAGTTTGGTAAACTCCGATGATCCTAATTGCCCCGTTCGCAAACAGGCAATTCCTACCAAATTTGAAACGCACAAAGCGGCAGCCGATTTGCTGGATCCGCTTCACGAGGATGAAGATTCGCCGGTGCCGGGATTAACCCACCGCTACCCCGACAGGGTGCTGTTTCTCATTACCGACCAGTGCGCCATGTACTGCCGGCATTGCACCCGAAGACGTTTTGCCGGACAACACGATTGCGAAAGTCCGCAAGAACGCATTCAAAAAGCCATTGACTATATTGCCAACACTCCGCAAGTGCGCGATGTGTTGCTTTCCGGCGGCGATGCCTTAATGGTGAGTGATAGCATGTTAGAGTCTATCATCCAGCGTTTGCGCGCCATTCCGCACGTGGAAGTGATCCGCATTGGAACTCGCGCCCCCGTAGTATGCCCGCAACGCATTACCGACGATTTGGTGAATATGTTGAAAAAATATCACCCCATTTGGTTAAATACCCATTTTAACCACTCTAACGAAATTACGGATGAAGCAAAAGCTGCGTTGGCTAAATTGGCAAATGCCGGAATTCCACTTGGAAATCAAAGTGTTTTGTTAAGAGGGGTGAACGATTGTGTCTTCATAATGAAGCAATTAGTGCACGACTTGGTGAAAAACCGAGTGCGCCCCTATTATATTTATCAATGCGATTTATCGCTTGGCATTGAGCATTTTAGGACTTCTGTGGCAAAAGGTATTGAGATTATTGAAGGATTGCGTGGACACACTTCGGGGTACGCCGTGCCCACCTTTGTGGTGGATGCCCCCGGCGGCGGCGGAAAAATCCCCGTAATGCCCAACTATTTGATTACACAAGGCAACAACCGCGTGGTGCTGCGTAACTACGAAGGCGTAATTACAACATACACTGAACCTGATAATTACGACGCAAACAGTGCTTGCAATAATTGCGACCATAAATGTCAAACCGAAGGCGTTTCCGCACTTCTAAACGGCGAAGCGCTATCTATTGAACCCGCAAATTTAGCCCGAAGAAAAAGACATGAAAAGCAATAGGATACTTCTTATTCCACTGTATATCATCTTCATTACCTTATTTTTTGGCGCATGCAAAAGAAAAACAGCCGAAGTGGTGATCGTACCCGATGCGCTGAAAAATCATCTACAGCGCGCCCGCTTCCTCGGCAATGTTAAAACGGTGGAAACCGACAGCTACTACTATTCAAACCCAGATTCCGGCTATTTTTTTTCAAGTAAAAACATCCAATGCTACAGTTCGGATGGTTACCTCACGCAAGTGGTTGTATTGGACAAAAATAACGATACGGTTTCCAAAAGAACACTTTTTTATTTGCCAAATGCAAACGAAAACTATTGGGTAGATTTTAATTACAGAGATAACAGTGTAACAAAAGACACTTTTATTTATGAAAAAAACGGCTTTAAAGCCGAAGAATATTTTCTGTTCAACGATTCATTGTTATACAAAATTCTATATAAAACCGATGCCATTGGCGGTGTGATTGAGATGAAACGTTTGCTTTCAAATTATCATCTTACAAATAAAATCTACTACAACACCCATGGATTAGTGGAACGCATTGAAGAATATGATCCTCAAAATAAGTTATATAAATATATTACAATGGAATATGATAATTATGGGGATGAAGTGAATAGACGTGCCTATAAAAATGCCAATGAAATAATTGAATATACTTATACACAATACAATAACGAGGGTGCATTACAAAAAGTAATTTTTGAAGACCGTTTGCATTATCTGCGCGAAGATAAAATTTACACTCAGCATGATAAAACACGAAATTGGCTGGAAGAGATAACATTACAAGGCAATGACACCTTGCGAAAAAGGGTAAGAACGATCGTATATTATTAACTGTAATGAAACTGTGGTTAGCGCCGTTGCACGGCATTACTTATTATAATTTCAGAAACTGTTTCATTAAACATTTTCAAGGAATTGATTGCGCCATAACGCCTTTTATTCCGGCGCTGCCTAAAGAGAGGCTCAATTCCAAAAAGCTGCACGATCTGTTGCCTGAAAATAACACCACGTTGCCTGTCATCCCCCAAATTATGGGCAACATTCCCAATGACATTAAAGAAACGGTGATTGTTTTACATGAAACGTTTGGATACAAACAGTTTAACTGGAACATAGGTTGCCCTATGCACCAAATTGCGCGCAAAAAACGGGGCTGCGGTGTAATGCCATTTCCCAACCTTATTGAAGAAACGGTGAATGCCGTTTGCGGCTACTCGCCTGCGCTTTTCTCTTTAAAAATGCGCTTGGGCATGCACACTCCAAAAGAAGGTCTGGAGGTTTTGCAAAGAGTAGCCCCCTACCCTATCGATTTCCTTTGCATTCACCCAAGATTAGGCGTGCAGCAATATGAAGGCACGGTGGATTTGGATAACTTTGAAACTTTCTATCAATCTACCTATCATAAAATTGTTTACAGCGGTGATATTTACGATGTGGATTTTTTCATGACTTTGCAACAACGTTTTCCAAAGATTGAAGATTGGATGTTGGGGCGCGGAATATTGCAGAATCCGTTTTTGGCGGAAGATATTGTACGGACATTGTGCGAAACGCCCCAAGAACGCACGCAACGCCAGCAAATTTTCATGAATTTTTATCATGATTATTCCAAAATAATCCTGAATTTATTTGGAGAAAAAATCGCATTATCAACGTCAAAAGAACTGTGGCGCTATTTTGCAGTGTTTTGGAAGTTAAGTGCTGGGGAATTACAAGAGTTGCTGCGGGCGAAAGATTATGAAGAGTTTATGGGGAGAGTTTCAGCATATTACGTTTTACTTCCATTGATATTATCTGAAAAATCAAACATCAAATGATACAATGTAAAGTTTTCATTGTCAATACCCCTATGTTTCGAGCTGTAATGAAACTCAAAGTCAGTTATAAATACTTCCTGTTGAATTTCTTGTGTAATATTGCAATTATTAATCTTCGGATTTTTTAATAAAGTATTGATATTAACAATATTTTTACGAATGTCCATTTTTTCAACAACAAAACCAAGCATTGCATTTACCGAGACCTTTGCAAGGCAAATATTAATATAAACATTTGGTTGTTAATATTTTAATTGTGTTTTTTTGGAATAATTATGTATCTTTGCTCCATGTTTT
>WQSU01000251.1 GCA_009787675.1 Lentimicrobiaceae bacterium | reverse complement strand
TTTGAAAAAGGAACTATGACCTTCGGTTCCCAAAGAGGGTTTGGCCAGGTAAAAATGGAAGTGGAAGGATGGGACGGCAAACAGAAACCCTTTTTTGTCAATCTTAATTCTTTCTTGAATGTGGTCAAAGAGTTCCCTGTTCTTGAACTTGATGGCTTTAAGTTTAAGCACGGAACGGATAATGTTTTTCAAATTGCNTATTTGGAAGATGAGGCCAGGTTTCCTGACTTTATCAGTAGCGGCAACGCTTCTCCTGTAAAGATTGACGCAAACGCTTTATCTGCCATTAAGAAATGCGGTTTGTTTGTTGATGTTGACGGGCAGGCAAGTCTTAATGGCGTATTTATAAAAAATGGGAATGTATGGGGAACCAACAAGAACCGCCTTTGCGAAGAGCATGTGCCTTCCCTTGCCAACGCCGATCTTGCCTTGCCCAGGCTTGTTTGGGAAACGCTGATAATGGATGTTCTTGGCGAAGACTTAGTTATTGATAAAGATGCTTCGTCCTTTTTTATCAGCAACGGTGATGAAATAAAAATCCAGTTTGCCGTAAANTCATCTCTTTCCAGCCCCGACATCCATAACCCTAACTTTGTAGCCAAATTTGACCACCCGAATTANATTACGCTGGANAAATCAGTTTTCCTTGGCGTCATCAGTTTTATTCAGCCTTTTGTCATTAACAATGCCTCCCAAAGNATTCAGCTTATTGTTGGTGACGGGCTTTTAGAGATTAAATCCGAGGACAACGGGAATATTATCTCTCGAAAAATTCCAATCGTGGAAAAAGTAGGCAGTGTTGATGCGGGGAGCAAAATTTGGGTTAGTACCAACTGGATTAAAACGATTCTTGGCGTCCTTGGCGGTAAAACAACGAAAATCCAGCTTGATCTTACTAAACCTACGGTGAACATATCTTCTGTTGAAGAAGCCTCNACGCATGTTGTTTATTGTCGGTTAACGGAAGTCGTATGAAAANGGAATCNCCNTTTNTTGAACATTCTTTTACTTCGCAATCTGCTGTTAGGGTTGACCACAAAGGGCAAAGATACTTTACCCGCCCTAACGGGCAAATATGCCGTTTATCGAATGAAGGAAAACCGATACGGAGAATTAAGCTTTCAAAGAAAGAACGCTTAAAGTTAAGGCGGGAGTCGAATAAACTTTTATACGGAGAAGCGTTTCCAAATATGTCGCAAACTGATCAAATTCAGGTTTTGGCAAACAAGATTTTGGAAACGCCTGTCGTAACACCTCAAAATGATAATGCGGCAGGTTAGTAAACTTGATAAAATCGTTTTCAATATTGTTTAATTATGCTGATTTTATAAAAAAGTTAAAACACTATTTTAAAGATTCCGCACCAATTTATGCTGAAATTGAAGTTGAACTAAACGAAGTTAAGATTAGGGTTCCAGGGAAACCATGTGTACAGGTTCCGATTATGCAAAATTTGTCTGTTAAAAAGAATGTAGAATTTGTTATTGCTCATTGCGAAAAAAATTTATATCCAAAAATGAGAATTGAAAAATATTATCATGTGATGTTTTCTGAAGATATACGAAGAATGCTGATATGCCAAGGACATTCTTTAGATTTTATCCGCAAAAAAGAAATTCATGACGATTCTGAGGTTTTTATTATTACTAGATTTAATTACTCAAAAAACACTATTGATTATAGAAAGGATGTTCCTGAAGAAAGCATTTCGTATAAAGCCTTCCGAGCATATTTTAATCGCCCTTTAATTCTATCACGCGATATGATCCTTGATTTGTCTCAAAAAGGCAAAGAAGGAATGAACGAGCTTTACAAGTTCATTACTGAAAACTCTAGAATTGAGGAATTGAAACATGGGTAGATACCAACGGATTTTGATTGATCTAAGCGAATTGTACTTTAGGGCTTTTACAGTATCGCAGCATTTGGTCGCCGATGTTGAAGGTAAGCGAATGGTTACCGGAGGCATATTCACGGCAATAAAAATGATACAGAGAATTGAGCGAGACTATTTGGCTGAAGGCGGACGCATTTATTTTCTGTTTGACAATGCCTCAAGCGGAGAAGAGCGGCGCAAAGATATTGACCCAGACTACAAAATAAATCGGAAAAAACGAGACCCGCAATTTTATCGGGGACTAGATTACTTGCAGCTCGTTTTGATGCACTATCAAACAGGTTATAGAATTGTGCGCCGCCCGTCATCTGAGGCGGATGATCTTGTTGCCCCTATTCTGGCTTCTTTCAAAGATAATAAATATTCAGTTTTGCTGGTTTCCAACGATATGGACTGGGGACGGGGGATTACTGATTCGGTACATTGGATGGTTCGCGGGGAACAGCAGGATATTATTTATACAAAAGAAAAGTTTCTTGAAAAATACGGGTTTTGTCCTGGTTTGAATGAAGTGTGTTTGTATAAATCCATTAGAGGTGATGTAAACGACAATATTCCTCCTGGGGTAAAGAACATTCCAGAAACTGTTGTTTTAGATATTGTTCACAAGGCAAAAAGTGTTTCAAATATGTTTTTGCATTTCGCCGATTTGGATATACCTTCTCAATGGAAAGAGGCAATACGCCAAAATCGCGGGAGGATTCAGCTTAACCTTATGCTGGTAGACTATCAGCCAATTTCAATAGCGGACTGTCGTGAATGCACTTCTATAACGGAGTTCAACAAAGATATGTTAGCCATATTTTATAAGATGCTTAATTTTAAACCTGAAGGAATAGATGAGCGTTTGCGAAAGCCGGAAGTTCCACTTACAGAAGAAGATTTTTTTAGTGATTTTGAGGTGTACTCTCGCGCAGAATGAGGAATTACTCAGATATGCCGTTAATATGCAGTATATCAAGAGATGATGAAGAATTTATGGTTTCCTCTGTTGGAGATAATCCTTATTTTTGGAAACAGATACCTGTTTTGCGAGATGTTTTTCACGGGCGATTTGAAAAACATAATATTGAAACACTTGACGGTAAAACTTTAAAAAATCCGTGGATGTTCGATATGCACCTTGCCCTTCCTGTTTGCAAAGCATTAAAAGAGATTGATGATCGCTTTGTAATTCCTGAATGGGTGAAAGATATTGATTACTCCAAAGATAAAGATTTCAAAAGATTTAGGGCAGCAGTCGATCTTGATATTGTTAAATCAGAATGGAAAGGGGACTATCAGCGGCAAGGAGTTTTGAAAGGTTTGTCCCAGAACAGGCTGGCGTGGTTTTATGAAATGGGGCTGGGAAAAACTTTTGTAATGCAAACCACTTTAAACCATTTGGTAAAATGGGGGCGGGTTCGTAAATATGTTATTGTATGCCCTCCAGAAGGCGTTATAAATGTAGCCGCAGAATGTATAAAATTTAATTCTTTCGGTTTGACCTGGGATGATATCTATATTGTCGATACGGCACATAGAAACCCTTTTGACCACCCTGACAAGAAAGTTTTTATCATGACGTATCGAAATTTAGTAATGCTTCATGATGATGCTTACAAAGCCTCAAAAAAGAAAAAGTCATCAAAAATTGTGCGGAAGAATTATATTCCCTGGGAAAAGCTGGGGGATAACTTATGCCTTATTTTGGATGAATCGCAATGCTTTTCTCCAGAAACTATAGTAGACACACCGTATAAAAAGCCTATTTATATAGG
>WQSU01000250.1 GCA_009787675.1 Lentimicrobiaceae bacterium | reverse complement strand
TGCAAACGATTGGGGACCCTTATCTCCCATGTATTTCTGCATGGATAAACTGCAGGTGCGTACGAAAAGTGAGAGCATTGCCAAAAACGAGTTAGATAACGTGCAGATTTACAGTAATCAAAACTCTATTTACATCAAATCCTCCGAGACTTCTTTGCGTTCAGTAGAAATATTTGATCTGACGGGGCGTTTGCTAAATCAAACGGCAATAAATAATACGGAAACAATGATCAATCTACAAGCTGCCCCTGGTATTTATTTTGTTAAAATCATTTCAGAAAACAACACAACAATAACGCGGAAAATAACGTTAATGGCAAGGTAGAGGAAAACTAACAATTAACAATTAAGAGATTAGATTACACCTTTACACCTATCCACCTTTACACCTATCCACCTTTACACCTATCCACCTTTACACCTATCCACCTTTACACCTTAAACATTAAATGAAAACCCAAAAAATCTCTGTCATCGGCGCTACCGGCTTGGTAGGCTCAATCATGCTTAAAGTTTTAGAAGAAAGAAAACTAACGAATCATGAAATCATAGTAGCAGCATCGGAAAAATCGGTGGGAAAAAAGCTCTTCATCGCAGGAAAGGAGCATACTGTTGTGTCTGTGGAAGATGCCATAGCTGCGGCGCCCGATTTTGCGTTGTTTTCTGCCGGAAGCGCAGCATCATTCAAATATGCCCCCCTCTTTGCTCAAAAAGGAACGGTGGTGATTGACAACTCCTCTGCATGGCGCAACTTTGACGAGATTCCCTTGGTGGTTCCGCAAATTAACGGCGATGTGATAAAGCCCACCGACAAGATTATTGCCAATCCCAACTGCTCCACCATTCAAATGGTGATGGCTTTGGCTCCGTTGCACCAAAAATATGGACTGAAACGGGTGGTAGTCTCTACTTACCAATCGGTTACGGGCACCGGCGTTAATGCCGTAAACCAACTCATGCAAGAGCGTGCCGGCGCCCCGTGCGAAAAAGCCTATCCACATCAAATAGACATGAATCTTTTTCCGCATGGCGGCACTTTTGAACCCAACGGATACACATCTGAGGAGATGAAGTTAGTGCATGAAACGCGCAAGATTTTCCGTGCCCCACAAGTGCAAATTACGGCAACCGTAGTGCGTGTCCCTGTGGTGGGCGGGCACTCGGAAGCCATAAACGCAGAATTTGAACAAGAGTTCGATTTGAATGAAGTGATTAGATTACTACAAGATTTTCAAGGTATTAAAGTTCTTGACAACCCAGCTTTGAACGAATACCCCATGCCTTTAACCGCCCACGAAAAAGATGAGGTCTTTGTGGGTCGCATCCGCCGCGACGAATCGCAGCCTAAAACGCTGAATTTATGGTGTGTAGCAGATAACCTCCGCAAGGGGGCGGCTACGAATGCGGTTGAGATTATGGAGAGGATATTGGTATAGTAAAGATGAAAGCTAAAATGAGACATGTTATTTATTATTCCTTGTGGTGTGTGCTCAGTTTGTTATGTTTTACTAATTGTAACAACACCTCAAAAACGCTGCCCAAAGATGAGACGAAAATTGAAATTGACAATGATTCTATTTTTTATATTCCATTTGTCAAGTTAAAAGATGAAATAAGAATAGTTATTACAGTAAGGATTAATAATAAAGTTGATGCCAAATTGATTGTTGACAACGGAATATATTCACTACATCTGAGTGAAAGTTTTGCACAAAAGCATGCGCGAGATTTAGAGATGACATTATATCCGAATATCCAGTCAATAGGTAGTTTTCATGGTTCGGAAACTAAATCTTATATTGCCAAAGGCAGTTTTTATTTTCATGTAAAAGATTCTGTTTTTAAAACGGTATGTAACGCAGGTTATGGAATTGATGATGAATTTATTTTCGAATATGCTGATATTGTTCCCGATAATCAACTTCAATATTTATGGGATAATGAATTGATAGATGGGGTTTTACCTTTGGAAGCGCTTGCAAAACAAGGGATTGTGTTGATTAATAATGAAAAAAAGAGAATAGAATTTCCTAAAAAAGTGGATTCCATAGCCATTCCATATCCATATAAAAAATTACAAGACGGAAGACAAATTGTTTCATTTCCATTACTTTTTGAAAAAGAAAATAAAAAAGAAAAATTTATTTTTGAAACGTCGCTGGATTTAGGATCAAGTTCACGTCTTTTTACCTTGTTCCAAAACTCAAAGATAAAAACGATTGTATCACAACTAAAACTTTATACAATAACAAATTTTATCAATAACGATGCTGCAAAAGAGATGTTATTTTTTAATCATCTTTATGCAGGAGGTGAATATGTCATTGTTAAAGATGTTGCTTTTCTCCAAAGCCCAAAAGATATTATTGATTTATGGTTAGGTATTTCATTTCTTTCCCATTATAACATTTATTTCGACTACTCAAAACAAATCATTTATTTAAAATCTATCCAACCCTCATTTTCTATGGCAGATACTAATTCAATTTTATATGGTAGTCTCGGCATAAGAAAAGTTTCGGCAGAAGGGTTTTTTCTATATGAAATTATGGCTATAAACCCAAATAATATTAAAATAAATCTCCAAGTAGGAGATCAAATCTTAAGGATTAACGATCGAGATATTAGCAAATGCAGTACAATATTATCAGATCAAAGTGATACTTTTGTTACTGTCGTTCGCAATAAAGACACTTTAACATTATTTAAGAAATGAAATTTTTTTTCTATTGCACCAACCAATCCACCAGAATCCCTTGCGTATGCACATTCTCCATGGGGATTTCGCCTGTTTCCACTAATTCTTCTACCTCAGCAATTACAGTATCACAAGCCATAGCCATGAGCGGGTTGAAGTTCTGCGTTGTGCCTTTGTAGTGCAGGTTTCCTGAGCCGTCGGCGATGCTGGCGCCAATAAGGGCGATATCACCGCGCAAGGCTTTTTCTAACAAATATTCTTTGCCGTCGAGGGTAATCACTTGTTTTCCGTTGGCAACTACTGTGCCCAAACCTGTGGGGGTGAGCACGCCGCCCAAACCTGAACCACCACAACGAACTTGCTCTGCCAATGTGCCTTGCGGAACAAAAACCACTTCGGTCTCTTTGTTGTTAAACTGCTCAATAGTTAAGGGATTGGTGCCAATATGGGAAGCTATTACCTTTTTAACCTTTTTAGCCGCTATAAGCAAACCGATGCCTTTGTCGGGGAAAGCGGTGTCGTTACAAATAATCGTTAAATCGCAGATGTCGCTCTCCGACAACAGTTTTAATATCTTGTGAGGGGAGCCGGCAGCGAGGAAACCGCCAACCATTAAAGTCATTCCGCTTTTTATCTTTGCTACGGCTTGTGCAGGGGTAATAACAGGTTTTTGCATATTTTTTTTCTTAAAAACAAGTTGGCAAAAATAAGATTTTTTGTTATTATTGCACACCCTAATTTTTAGTCATGAAAAAAATCCTAAAACTCTTTTTGTTCCTCATTTTTGGAATTATTTTAATCGGTACATTTGTTTTTTTATGGAATAAGTCCCGGGTAAAAGAGACTAAATATGAAACCGTAATACCTGAGGTTAAAACCATTGAAAAAAAGACTATTATAACAGGAACTGTAGAGCCGAGAAACGAAGTGGCAATCAAGCCGCAAATTTCAGGAATCGTTAT
>WQSU01000249.1 GCA_009787675.1 Lentimicrobiaceae bacterium | reverse complement strand
GCTAATTCGTGCTTATCAATTACAAAATCTAATCACCCTTGCCCAAGAAAACCGTGCAGATTTGAGAGCNGCAATTTGCACCCGTGAACTTTCGGCAGCCCATTTAAAACTTGCTAAAGCCAATCGCATTATTGACTTAGGGCTTAATATCGGTTTTGCACACAATACAGTAGCATTGAACGAAGAAGCGCCCTCGCCCAAGCATAATACCATTTCGGCGGGCATCACTATTCCGCTTAAATTTTCTGCAGCCAACAAAGGAGAAGTGCGTTCAGCACAATACTTTGAACAGCAATCAGAAGCCCAATTTGAAGTCATCTTATTGCAAATTAGAAAAGAAGTAGAACAAGGTTACAACAATTACATTTCGGCTTATAGAACAGCTAAACTCTATCAGAACAATACACTTACCGATGCTACCACCATTTTGGAGAAGAAGAGATACAGTTATTCACGCGGCGAGACTTCGCTTTTGGAAGTGTTGGATGCACAACGTACAGCTAACGAAATATACCAAAACTACTACGAGACATTGTTCAATGCCAATGCCGCATTGGTGGAGCTGTGTCGGGCGGTGGGTATTTGGGATGTTGAATTTTGAAATTCTCTCGCACCTTAAATCAATAAAAACCGCTCAGCCTCCATTGCTGCCTTGCATCCTGATGCCGCCGCCGTGCACGCCTGTCTGTAGTGCGGGTCTTGCACGTCGCCTGCCGCGAAGACACCCGGAACATTGGTGAGTGGGCGCGCTCCCGCTGTTTTAATGTAGCCTTGTTCATCCAAATCCAACTGTCCCACAAAAAGCGCTGTTACAGGAGTTACCCCTATTGCCACAAAAATTCCATCTAAAGCAAGATCTGTTACTGTTTCTGTTTTCTTGTTTTGAATACGTAACCCTGTTACTTTTCGAGAAAATCCCTGTTTTTCACCCAAAACCTCAGTGGGAATGGCATCCAAAACCACCTCAATATTAGCTGTTTGGTATATTCTATCCTGCATGGCTTTGGAGGCGCGGAACTGGTCGCGGCGATGCACCAAATAAACTTTTCCAGCTATTTTAGAGAGATAATGCGCTTCTTCCAGCGCTGTGTCGCCGCCACCGATTACGGCAACGGTTTTACCCTTAAAAAATGCACCGTCGCAGGTGGCGCAGGTGGAAACGCCAAAGCCGCGATATTGCGCTTCGCTTTCCAATCCTAACCAGCGTGCAGTAGCACCTGTGGCAATGATGACGGTTTCGGCAAACAGTTCCTTGTCGTAATCCACCACCAAACGGAACGGGCGTTTGGAAAAATCTACTTCGGAAATCTCTCCAGAACGAATCTCTGCGCCCATACGCAACGCCTGTTTTCTGATATCATCCACAATCACCGGACCTGATTCACCGTTGGGATAGCCGGGAAAATTCTCAACTTCTGAAGTAATGGTGAGTTGCCCACCGGGTTGCATTCCTTCGTAAATCACGGGGGCTAACCCTGCGCGGGAAGCGTAAATGCCGGCAGTGTAGCCCGCAGGACCACCACCGATAATCAAACAAGTAATTTTTTCTGACATAAAGAATTAAAATTTAATAGATTACAAGTAATATTAGTTTACTTTTACGATGCGCAAAAATATCATATTAATGCTATCTTTTTTAATTTATCGTAATCTCTACATTTACAAGCCAAAAAATATACTTTTGCATTCACAAATAAAAACAACCCATCCTGTAATTTACGGATTTTAGAATTGAAGCATGCAGAAACATTCCCTCTCTCAACAACAACAACTAAAACAAACCGCTGCACAAACCGTGCAGTTGATGCGTTTGGTTGAACTTTCAACCACCGGCTTAGAACAGGAAATATTGAAAGAAGTGGAGGAAAATCCTGCATTGGAGGTTGACCATGAGGTGGAATTGCTGGAAGAGGAAAATTTGGAACCGGAGCAAAACGCTCTCGAAGAGATCAAGGAATTTTATGATGAAGATGAGTACGACAGCTACGACGATTATCTCCTTCAAGAGAACAACCGCTCAAAAGATGATGTTTTCTTTTTTCCCACTGCTTCTTACAGCAATTCGTTTCAAGAAAATTTGTTACAACAACTTCATGAGTATGAGCTTTCTGAACGGAATGCGTTAATTGCAGAATATATTATTGGATGTTTAGACGAAAATGGCTATTTGTTAGTTGATATACAGAATATTGTAATGGATTTTCTGCTTACCTACAATATGCAGATTAAATCTGAAGAGGTTGAAAATATTTTAACAACGGTGATTCAACAGTTTGAACCTGTTGGAGTTGGTGCAAGGAATATTCAAGAATGTTTACGCCTGCAACTGAACTTGAAAGAGAAAACGCCAACGGTTGAAATCGCCAAAACAATTTTGAATGAATATTTTGACCTTTTTGCAAAAAAACAGTATGATAAATTGCAGTCTGCATTACATATTAACAATGCAACTTTAAAAATTGCTATCAATGTAATTCTGAAATTGCACCCTTACCCCGTTTTTTCTTCAGAAGCCATTGAAAACAGGGCGACGCAGATTACTCCCGATTTTATTATTACGATTGAAGATGATAAACTTGTTTTGAATTTAAACAACTATCATATTCCAAAACTAAAAGTAAACCAGGAATTTAAAAATCAGTTTTCGTTTTATTATCCTCATTTAAGCAAAGAAAAGAAAATGGAAGCGGAGCAGTTTATCAAAGATAATGTGGCACAGGCAAAAAGTTTTATCGGTACGCTAAATTTGCGCGAGTTGGTGCTTTTCGACACAATGTATGCCATTATGGACAAACAACGCGCCTATTTCCTTTCCGGCGATGACAAAAAACTGAAACCCATGATATTAAAAGACATCGCACAGGTGGTGAAGATGGATGTTTCTACCGTGTCAAGAGTTTCCAACAGCAAGTATGTGCAAACGCCTTTCGGCACAATTCCTTTAAAACATCTGTTTTCAGAATCTATTGGCAATGAGGATACCTCATCGAAAGAGGTAAAATCAATTATTACGGAACTTATTGAAAATGAGAGCAAATCGAAACCATTAACCGATGACTTATTGTGTAGCATTTTGAAAGAAAAAGGCTACGAAATAGCGCGCCGAACCATTGCGAAGTATCGGGAGCAGATGGGGATCCCTGTTGGGAGGCTGCGGAAGGAGATTTAGAAGCCTTGCGCCCTTAATTCAAACTGTTGGTTGTCGTTGGTGATGAGGTGTTTGCCTGAAGATTCTGAGGTCATGTAGCCAATGACGCTGATTTCTTTGATTTCTTTGATTTTGTCGTAATCTTCCTGTTTTATGGTGAACAAAAGTTCGTAATCTTCGCCACCGTTCAAAGCGATGGTGGTGGCAACAATACCCAATTCTTTAAGTCTGTCGAAAGTTAATATTTCTATAGGGAGTTTCTCTTCGAAAATGGTGCACCCTAATTTGGAGGCATTGCAAATATGGATTAAGGCGGTGGCTAACCCCTCCTTTACATTAATCATGGTGGTAGGAGTGATGGACGCCACGCGCAACGTCTCAACGGATGGGGGTTCCGGCTTCAAATAACGTTCCAGTAAATAATCAACACCCACAAAATCGGGTTGTTGCGAAGGGTCGGCTTGGAACACTTTGTTCTCCCGTTCCAAAAGGATGAGACCGGTGTAGGCGCTACCCAAATCTCCCG
>WQSU01000248.1 GCA_009787675.1 Lentimicrobiaceae bacterium | reverse complement strand
TGCCCATTGCCTGTCGCTCATGGCGCCCGTGCCCGAGTCGGTCAGCAAGTCAATATATACTTTTTGGGATTCTAATTGAAACACATTGTAGTGTGCTTCTTTCATCCATTTTTCGCGTTCTTCACGCGTGCTTTTTTTGATGGGCTCTACCATCTTAATTTTCCAGGATTCTGCGAAGGGGAGGGTCATAAATAGTGATTATTGATTATTTTTTAACTCTTAATTCTGTTTTCTACGATTTCCTAAGTTTTATACATTTTGTACAATATTCACAGGCAATGGTATTTTTATCTGCTTTCACCTTTCTAATTTGCTTTCCGGTTTCATCGTACCAGTACCAAGTACCATCGCAAATACCGTTATCGTAATGACCTTTAAATATAGGATTTCCATTTTCTCTATAAACGTTGTAAGCGCCATGTTCTTTTCCGTTGATGTAAAATGCTTCGGTTTGTACTGACCCATCGGGAAAGAATGCATACCATTGTCCTTCTCTTTTTCCATTTTTCAATCCGCCTCCTGCACGTTCCTGTTGATTGGGGTAATATTCTGCAACTCCTACTTTTTCAGAAGTTTGCCTCCCTTTTTCATCAATTTTATAAAAATAAACTACTTGTGGGGTCTCGTCTTCAAAAGAAGCAATAACTTCACCTCCGGGAGTGTCTTTGTCAAATACAAGTTTAGGAGGTGCGTGTTTTTCTTTACAGGATATTAATAAAAACAGTATTCCAAAAATCCATAAGTAATTGATGATAAAATTGTTAATTTGATAAAAAAACTTTTTCATGTAAAAATTTAATTTTATTTTTTTCGTCGGCAAAAGTAGCATTTTTTGTGAAATTAAATTTTTTCTATCTTTGCCGCTCACAACTATTTTATAGTATTCAAATTCAAATCTTTAAAAATAGTAATAATATTAACAATTAAATATCCCCAGTTTTATGAAAAAATCAAAAACCCAATCAATTTTTTTCTTGGCAATCATGTTTCTCTCCACTTCAATGTTGTATGCCGTTCCGGCAATTCCTGATCCGGTTGTTTTAACCCAGCCTAATGGGGATGAATTAACCGTAATGATTAGAGGGGATGAATATATTCATTGGTACGAATCTTTAGATGGTTATACGCTGTTGTATAATGGAGCAGGTTATTTATCTTATGCTCAATTAGATGAAAGTGGAAATTTGCAACCTACAGATTATATAGCCACAGATATTGAGAAAAGAAATATATTAATCACTTCTTTTTTAAATACTATTGAAAAGAATTTGTTTTATAGTGATTTACAAGTTCAGGTTAAACTAAAAATCAGAGAAATGGAAGAAGAGGCTATTCACCAAAAGGGATTAGATCAAGGGCGAGCCGTAACTGGACACTATAAAATGATATGCGCATTTGTGCAGTTTGAAGAAAAACCGATGGTAAAATCTTTGGAGGAATTTGAAGCTTTATTTAATGAAGAAGGATATTCGGCAACAGGTCCAGGTAGTGTTAAAGATTTTTTTAGAGAGGTGTCTTACGGTCTATTTGATTTAACCATGACTATCTGCGGGATTTATACTGCTCCCAAGAGTTCTGCTTATTACGCAGGAAATGATGGACATGATAATGCTCAAGAACTTGCTCGATGGTTAGCGCAACAAGTTGCTGCTGAACCTCATATTGATTTTACAGATTATGATACTAATAATGACGGCATAGTGGATGGCTTTCATATTATATTTGCAGGTTTAGGGCAAGCCAGTGGAGGCGATAAGACCACCATTTGGCCTCATAAATCTTCTATATCTCCGGTTATTCAAAATGGAAAAAGGATTGTTGATTATTCTTGTTCACCTGAACTTAACATAGGGACATCGAAACCCATAACCACGATTGGCGTAATATGTCATGAAATGACACATGGTTTAGGGGCTCCTGATTATTATGACGCAAACTATGAGGTTGGTGGTCAGTACACCGGCACAGGTAATTGGGATCTCATGGCACAAGGTAATTATAATGGTTCTCCTCAGGGTTCCCGTCCGGCGCATCCTAACATGTATATAAAAACGCGACTATTTGGGTGGGTAGCTGAAGAGATTTTAAATTCTCCAAGAACAATAACAAACATGCCGAATTCAGCAGAAAACCCCGTAGCCTATAGGATCAATACTACGACAGGGAATGAATATTTTTTATTAGAGAATCGCCAACGCATTAAATTTGATGGAAATGTTCCTGGATCAGGATTGCTTATCTATCATGTACATAGTGCTGTAAACACGTCTTGTGTTAACTGTACACATCCGCAACGTCTGTATCCTGTAAGTGCTGGTGCAACGGTGAAACAACCTACGTCAACCCCTTCCAGCTATAATCCTATTAATGGACAAAGATGCGTGTGGCCTACATCTGCTGTAGGTTCTGATCCTGCTAAAACCGAATTTACAGATGATTCTACTCCAGCCATGTGGGCGTGGTCGAAGAAAGGCACAGAAAAACCTATTACCAATATTACGCATGAAAATGGATTGATTAGTTTCGACTTTATGCTATTGGGAATCAATGAAGAGGATATTGTAAACCATAACTATTTGACAATAACGCCCAATCCTGCAAATGAATATATTGACTTACAGTTTTCAAATGCCGACTCTCAAATTGAAAATATCGATTTTTATAACTTAACAGGTCAATTAATAAAAAGTATTCTTTATAATGTTGAGTATAAAGAAAATAAAATAATTCAACGCATTTCAATTACCGATTTGAATAAAGGAATCTATTTTATTAAAGCAGGAAACGCAACCGCAAAAGTAGTGATTCAATAATTCTTAGAGCTGGCAAATTTTTTACTGCGGCGGAATACGTAGTTTTTGCCCTATATTAAGCGTACTGGTACTTTGTATATTATTATGTTCGCAGATTTTACGCACAGTAGTGCCATATCTTGCGGCAATAACACTTAAAGTGTCCCCTTTTTGTATGGTATAAACAGTAAGACTATTTTCGTCAGGTTTTGGGATAACTACTGCATTTTGTTTTTGTACCTGCAGGTTAACATTTTGATTTTGAGATTTAGTAGTGTCTTGAGGTTGTTTTAGATATTCATAACCCACCAAAAGTTTCTGTTTGGATTTCACGGAGTTGCTGCTCAAGTTGTTCATCTTTTTAATTTCAAAAACCGACAAGCCATATTTTCCGGCAACGCTGCCTAAGTTTTCTCCTTGTTTCACAGTGTGATACACTTTTTTATAATCAGACGAATTGACGGGGATGCCGGTAAATAAGCCTTCATACACTTTCATAGGATAGAAAAACTCACCATGTTTATAGTGGTAAATAGAGTCTTCCAATTCAATAAAGCGCAAAATATCAGCATGTTTTAATCGGATAGGGTAGGGGTGGCTATACGCCGGAACCACTAACCGTTTGTATTGTGGGTTTAATATTTTAAGTTCTTCCAAATCAATCTCCAAAACTTCAGCGACCTGTTGAAGGTGAAGTTCTTTTTTCACCATAACGGTGTCAACGGCAAAGGGAATGGTGAGTTCAGCAAAAGGGATGCCGTGTTCCAGATGATAGTTCACCAAATAGAGTGCGGCAACATAGTATGGGAAATAGTTTTGCGTTTCTCTTGGGAGGAAAGGTTTTACGCTCCAGAAGTCGGTTTTTCCGCCCGACCGAGCAATGGC
>WQSU01000247.1 GCA_009787675.1 Lentimicrobiaceae bacterium | reverse complement strand
TACTGAAAAAGGATTGTACAAAAACCTCATTAATTACCTAAAAACGCTACAAATTGACAATAACACCGCCAAAACTGCCATAAAACAAGCCTTATCAGCCCAAAAAACCTACACCCAAACCATCCACCAAAAAACCCAAGAAATATACCATTCCTCATCCCTCACCTCTCATTCCTCACCTCTCACCTCTCCATTAACCATCCTTCTCGCCGGTCGCCCCTACCACTCCGACCCCCTCATCCAGCATAAGTTAGCCGAAATGATGAGCGACATGGGCGTTGATGTGATTTCGGAAGACTTGATGCGCTCTCAGGAAATGGATTTATCAGATACTTATACGATTACACAATGGCATTACATCAACCGCATCTTAAAAGCGGCAAAATTTGTTGCCCATGCCCCCCAAAATATTCAATTTGCTATCATGACCTCTTTCGGTTGCGGTCCTGATGCTTTTTTATTGGATGATGTTAAACAAGTGCTTGAAAAACAAGGAAAAACGTTGACTATTTTAAAATTGGATGATGTAAATAATATCGGATCATTGCGTTTGCGGGTGCGTTCGTTGATTGAGAATTTGACAACGGGACAGTATGCTGATTCAGATGTATTAACCGCAAAGGACGCAAAGAGTTTACGCAAAGGACGCAAACTGTTTGAGGATGAAGATAAATCACGATTAATTTTAGCTCCATATTTTTCAGAATTCCAATCTCCACTTTTGCCGGCTGCCTTTAAATTGGCGGGCTACAATATGAAAGTGTTACCCGAACCCAATCAGGAAACCATTGAAATGGGACTGAAAGTAGCGCACAACGAGGTATGTTTCCCTGCAACTATAGTGGTAGGAGATTTACTAAAAGCCTTGAAATCGGGCGAATATGATTTGAAAAATATTGCGGTGGCTTTAACTCAAACCGGTGGGCAGTGCCGCGCCACCAACTATGTTGCCATATTGAAAAAAGCCTTGACAGACAATGGGCTGGAAGATATTCCCGTAGTTGCCATTGCCGGCTCCGATTCTTTATTTAATGAACAACCCGGGTTTAAAGTCAATTGGCTCAAAATTTTGCCGATAATTTTTAATGCTTTGCTGTTTTCCGACTGCTTATCTCAATTGTATGCAGCTTCTATTGTGCGTGAAACACATACAGGTGCAGCCACCCTCTTGAAAGAGAAATATCTGAAAAAAGTTGATGAAGTTATTCGCCGCAATAAATCAAAAAAAATCTTCGAACTACTCAAAGAGGCTGTAGAAGATTTCAAAAAAATTACAATACCTGATAAAAAATTACCCTTAGCAGGTATTGTGGGAGAAATTTACCTTAAATTCAACAGTTTTTCACACAAGCATATTATAAAACAACTTCAAAAAGAGGGTGTTGAAGTGCTTCCACCCCAAATTATGCCGTTTTTTCTTCAAAGTTTTGTGAATAGAAAAGTGAACAAAAACTATGCTCTTTCTGATTCATCCTACCCTGAGTTTATTTTTGACGGGATATATGCATTAGTGAAGCGAAATATTACAAAAGCTAACAAAATTTGTTCAGAATTTGAATATTTTTCGCCTATTGATGACATTTTTCACGAAGCAACACAAGCAGAAGAGCTGATAGATTTGGGTTGCCAGTTTGGAGAGGGCTGGCTGCTTCCTGCAGAAATTGGAGCATATTACAGAAAAGGAGTGTATAACGTAATCAGTTTGCAGCCTTTTGGATGTATAGCCAACCATGTTATTTCTAAAGGTTTAGAAAAAAAACTGAAAACAAAATTCCCAAAATTAAACCTCCTCTCTTTAGATTTTGACGGAGGAACGAGCGAAGTGAATGTTCAAAACCGTCTGGCGCTGTTTAAGAGTGCGATGGAATCCTTATAGCTTAAAAAGATGAACGAATCCATTACTATAAAAGAAGTTACCACCAAGAAAGAGTTCAATCATTTTTTTGAATTTCCATACCAATTATTTAAAAACGATAAATATTGGGTGCCACCAATGCTGGCGGAAGAGAAAACTACTTTTAATCCTCAAATTAATCCTGCCTTTGAGTTTTGTAAATCTAAAATGTTTTTGGCTTATAGAAACCACGAAATTGTGGGTAGAGTTGCTGCAATTATCAACAGGAAAGTGAATGAAAGATGGTCGCAAAGAAGAATCCGCTTTGGGTGGCTTGATTTTATTGAAGATAAGGAGGTTGCTCAACAACTTCTGAATGCAGTGGAATCTTGGGGAAGACAGGAAGGAATGACAGAAATGGTGGGTCCGCAAGGTTTTTGCAATATGGACAGGTCGGGTATGGTGGTGCAGGGCTTCGATGTGGAAACGCCCGGTAGTTGCTACTACAATCCTGCATATTACCCGAAAATTCTGGAAGAATTGGGTCTTCAAAAAGAGGTGGACACCATTCAGTATGAATTGCCCGGAACGCAAGCAGTTCCTGATAAAGTATTGAAAATTAATAATTTGATTAAGAAAAAATACAACCTCAAAATAGTGGCGAACATATCCAAGAAAGAATTGGCAAAACGTTACGGCGTCAAGTTCTTTGAAACACTGAATAAAGCATACGTCAATTTATTTGGCTTTGTTCCGTTAACCGAGAAACAAATTCATTATTATGTAAAACAGTATTTTCCTTTTCTCAATTTGAAGATGCTGTGTTTTGTTGTAGATGAAAACGATGATATTGTGGGGTTTGGGGTGTCGCTACCCTCGCTTTCCCATGCGCTGAAAAAGAGCAATGGAAAACTTTTTCCGTTCGGATGGTTTCACTTATTAAAATCACTAAATAACTACAACAAAATCGACTTGCTGCTCACAGGTGTTACTCCCGAATGGCAGAACAAAGGCGTTCACTCGCTTTATCATGCCGAATTGAACAAAAACTACATTAAATTGGGCGTTAAAAAAGCCATTACCAATCCACAATTGGAGAGTAATGAGGCACACCGAATTTGGCTAAAGTACAATAGTAAGTTGTTAATAAGGAGGCGAGTTTATGTGAAAGTGATTAATGATTAATGATTATTACTGATGCGTTAATTTTTAAATTTTTAATATAACTAATTATAACACAAAAAAATATAAGCGTTCTTTGATTTTTTGATTTGATTTGAAAGTAATTTTGCATTTTTATAAAGTACAAAATTATGAATTCAGGTAAGTATGTTTTTTCTCAATTGCAGGATCTTGTGAGTAAATATGAATTTCAAAAGTGCGTAAAACGCTATAACGGTGATTATCATGTACGAGAATTAAATTGCTGGAATCAGTTTTTACAATTGTTTTTTGGGCAATTGACTTCCCTGAACTCACTCCGAGATATTTGTTTGTGTTTGAAAGCACACAAACGAAAACTCTATCATCTGGGCATTAAACAAAATGTGAATCAGTCTACATTATCTCGTGCTAATGAGAAACGCGATTGGCGCATTTTTGCTGAATTTGGTGAATATCTGATTCAATTAGTTCGTCCGCTTTATAGCACCAATTGTATTGAGAATGTGGAGATTGATAATGCTATTTTTGCACTTGATTCGACAACAATATCATTGAGTATAAAACTCTTCAATTGGGCTTATAGTAAATATTCTCGAGGTGCAGTAAAAATTCATACTTTACTTGACTTGCGAGGAAATATACCAAATTTTATTCTCATTACTGATGGGAATTATTACGACAGCA
>WQSU01000246.1 GCA_009787675.1 Lentimicrobiaceae bacterium | reverse complement strand
CTTGTNGATATGTCGGATTATCAACTTCTCCACCCATATAACCGACAGCGGTGGATTTTACACCTGCGGCTTTCATAAACCAGTACTCAGTTCCCCAGAAACAGCCTGAAGCAAAATACGCTTTGCATATATTTTTATCGTTATCCATAATTCTTCATATAAGACCGCAAATTTACTCTTTTTAAAATTATTTCAATACAATTTTTTCCTGTTTTTTTCTCTTGACGGTGAAGTATGATGAAGTATGATGAAGTATCTAACCTGCTCTTGTTTATGTGTTTTTTTTGAAAATACTTTTGTCGCTGCAATTAATTTTAGTATTAACAAAAATCAAAAAACAAATGAAAAAGAGATTAATTTTTTTTGCAGCAAGTCTGCTGTATGTTTTCAATTTATTTGCTCAGGGCGATGGCTCGGCAGGAATTTCAGAGGCAACTCAAATGATTTCGGGATACTTTGATCCGGCTACAAAGCTGGTCTATGCAATTGGGGCCGTTGTGGGGTTAATTGGTGGTGTAAAAGTCTATGGGAAATTCGTGTGACATGAAGTTGTGTAAGTAATTGTATAACAGCGGTTATACCCATTATTCCGTTAATGGTAGTCTATGGACAGATGCACAAATAGTAATACTTATGTATTAAGCTGTCCTGACAAGGTAGCCCTTCCTTTTAAGGAGAAGAATGAAGCGTGAGTGGAATTCAACGGTCGTTAGTATCACACGACGCGGGGAGCTTGGCTGAATGGTATGGTAAACATATGTGAACTGCGGATAAACATCGTAAAGTATAACAAGCCAAAGATACTGACAGGCTTGAACCAAAAGGTAAGCAGTCGGATAACCTCTTGAATTTTGGGGTTACACGGACAATAGCACTGCCGGTGAAATTGCAGTACCTAACCCATTCTTTGTTACTTACACAGAACATGGTAAGTCCGTATCTCTCCCTGTAAAAGGGAAAGTAAGCCGCAAGGTAAACCTATGGGGGTGCGGATATAGGATTGTGGAAAAAGCGAATGCCGTTCTGTAATGGAACGGATAGAAATTGAAACATTATTTCACGCGAAAGCGGGCAGACTTCCACGTTAGGTGATTCTTTACAAGATAGTTTTCAGAACTTTTAAAAGTAGAAAAGCAAATGAACGACATTAAAACATCGTGTGCATCAACTGACCGTAAAATAGTCGCTTGGGACAGTATTGACTGGGACAAGTGCGAGTATGAGGTTCAAAAGCTGCAAGCCCGTATTGTAAAGGCTCAGAAGGATGGCAGATACGGTAAGGTGAAAGCCTTACAGTGGACGCTAACCCATTCGTTTTCAGCTAAAGCATTGGCTGTAAAACGAGTGACTTCTAATAAAGGAAAAGAAACATCAGGTGTGGATAGAGTTCTATGGGACTCACCACTCGGAAAATGGAAAGCAATCTCGACATTAAAAAGGAGAGGCTACTGTCCACTGCCTTTAAAAAGAGTGTATATTAAAAAGAGTAATGGAAAATTGCGACCCTTAGGAATTCCAACAATGAAAGACAGAGCTATGCAGGCATTATATCTGATGGCGCTCGACCCTGTTGCAGAAACAACAGCAGATAACCATTCGTATGGTTTCCGCAAGGAAAGAAGCACAGCAGACGCTATCGNACAATGTTTCATTGTTTTGTCAAGAACAGTTGCTCCCGAATGGATTTTAGAAGCCGATATTAAAGGATGTTTTGACCATATTAGCCATGAATGGCTACTCAACAATATCCCAATGGATAGAGTGATGTTAAAAAAATGGTTGAAATGTGGTTTCATATTTAATAAGATTCTAAATCCTACGGAAGAAGGAACGCCACAGGGCGGTATCATTTCTCCAACTCTTGCAAATATGACTTTGGACGGAATACAAAAACTTCTTCAAGAGAGGTTTAAGAAAAGGAAAGTTAAAGGAGTTGAAATTTATCCCAAAATCCATTTGGTACGCTACGCGGATGATTTTATTATCACAGGCAGAACCAAAGAAGTATTGGAAAACGAAATCAAACCTTTAATATGTGAATTTCTTGCAGAAAGAGGGCTTACACTCTCAGAAGAGAAAACCAAAATCACCCACATCAGGGAAGGATTTGATTTTCTTGGATTTAACATCAGGAAATTTAATAATACCTTACTTACTACCCCTTCAGAAAAAAGTATTGAGAAATTCTTGGAAAAAATAAGGACTATTATCGAAACGAAAAAGTCCACGAAACAGGAATCTCTCATAAGAGTACTCAATCCAATAATAAAAGGCTGGTCAAACTATTATCGAACGGGGACAGCAGCAAAAACTTTCCAGCGGGTAGATTGGGAAATCTTCCGCAAACTGTGGCAATGGGCAAGAAGACGTCATTCTCAGAAATGTAAAGGATGGGTTAAAGAAAAATATTATCGCAGAATCGGAAATCAGGCATGGTGTTTTTCGGCTGAAAAAGAAATACAGAAAAAAGGTGAATTGAAATATGTTCAACTTGTACATCTGGCAGCCGTTAAAACTAAAAAGCATGTTAAAATCCGTCATGATGCCAACCCATACGATACAAATTATAAGTGTTATTTTGAAGAAAGAGCAACCCGAAAGAAACTTGAAGCTCTTAAAGGTAAAAGCAGTTCTTGGAAATACGCTTGGGAATTACAGAAACGCAAATGTCCAATTTGTGGAGAAACTCTCAATTTGAATAATGATTGGAAGATTTCAAAACAATTCGTGGATGGTAAGCTAAAAGAAAGGATTTACCATGAAGATTGCTACTATAATGATGTTCATCCAACAAAAAAGAAGTATTATGAGTCGGTTTCTTTACAGAAACTTTGAATTGCTTGAGCCGTATGAGGGGAAACTCTCAAGTACGGTTCTTAGAGGGGAAAGCTCCCGCAAGGGGGCTGACCTACTCGACAGTTCCGGCGATCCCGACACTTCAAAAACCGCAGCAAGCTGGTTCGGGGCTTGCATCTTTTTGATTGTTGCAGCGACTATTCTTCGATCTTTCTTTTTATAGAAACATGGGAGAATACACTATTAACAGGGGAATTGGGCGTAATGCCGAATTTAAGGGATTGAAAGCGCAATATCTGTTCATTTTTGCAGGCGGCTTACTTGCGCTGTTTATTATTGTTGCCGTAATGTATATGGCAGGTATCAATCAGTTTTTCTGTATTGGTTTCTCTATTGTGGCAGCGCCGGTTCTGGTGTATGGAACATTCCATGCAAACAGCAAATACGGTGAGTACGGACTAATGAAACGGCAGGCGCTAAGGAATCATCCGCGCTACATTATCAGCAGGGTGCGTATTTTTCGATTATTCCAAAACGGTAAACCACAAAAGAAATCAAAATTAAAAAATCATCAAAAAGTATGAGAAACGTATTTAAAGCAACTACACTTGAGAGCAAATTTCCGCTTCTTAAAGTGGAAAAAGGCTGTATTATTTCCAAAGATGCGGATTTGACGATTGCTTTCAGGGTGGAACTTCCTGAACTTTTTACTGTTAGCAAAAGTGAGTATGAAGCAATCCATTCTGCTTTTGCAAAAGCGGTAAAAGTGCTTCCGGATTATTCTGTTGTGCATCGTCAGGACTGGTTTGTTGAGGAAAAATATACTCCGGAAGGAGAGGAAGAAGAATTAAGTTTTTTAAGAAGCTCAAATGAACGTCATTTCAATGAGCGCCCTTTTTTGAATCACTTCTCCT
>WQSU01000245.1 GCA_009787675.1 Lentimicrobiaceae bacterium | reverse complement strand
ACAAAATTTCACCTCAATGGCTTTAACAGTTTGATGATTCTTGATCGTCAACCCTGCCGACCGTTTGATGCCTCGCGATCCGGTATCAATCTCGGCGAAGGTGCAGCATATATTGTAATGGAACGGGAATCCAATATGCGATTATCGGAAATTGAACCATTGAAAATCAGAAATCGGAAATCTTTTTGCCTCCTTTCCGGCTACGCCAACACTTGCGATGCTTACCACCAAACTGCCTCCGCTCCAGATGGTGAGGGCGCTTATTTAGCAATGAAACAAGCGCTTGAACGCGCACAACTCAGCCCAGAACAAATTGACTATATCAATGCACACGGTACAGGAACAGAAAATAACGATCTGAGCGAAGGCATTGCCATCATGCGACTTTTCGGAGAAAAAATCCCACCGGTTTCCTCCACCAAGGCATTTACAGGACACACCACGAGCGCAGCAGGTGGCGTGGAAGCGGTAATCTCCATTTTGGCGTTGCAACACAATTTTATTCCCACTAATTTGAATTTTTCTGAAAGAATGCCCGAACTGTCCTTCATTCCTGTAAATGAAGATAATATTCAATATATCAGTAAAATAAATCATATTTTATCTAATTCATTTGGATTTGGAGGAAATGATACTGCGTTGATTTTTAGTAAAATATAAAAAACTTACAGTTTTGCAACTTGCCTATATTATTAAAACTTGCAAAATTTACAAGTTTTAATAATTTGTTATATCTTTGCGGCATGATAAATAAAATGATAGAAAGAAAAGAATATATTGATAAACTATTGTCGTACAAAGACAAAGATATTATTAAAGTGATAACAGGGTTACGGCGTTCGGGAAAATCTACGCTATTGGAGTTGTTCAGAAATCGTTTGTTGAATAATAGTGTAACGCCTGAGCAAATACAATTCTACAACTTTGAACTGCCTGAAAATTACCTGAATAAATCATGGGAGGTGCTTTATTTTGAAATAAAATCAATATTGCAAGTTGAGAAACCTAATTACGTTTTTCTTGATGAAATTCAGAACATTGCTGATTTTGAAAAATTAGTTGACGGATTGTTTGTTACCCCCAATGTGGATGTTTATATTACGGGTTCTAATGCATATTTATTGTCCAGTGAGTTATCTACTTTATTGAGTGGCAGGTATATTGAAATTTCTATTTTGCCGTTTTCCTTTGCGGAATATCTGGAACTCAGAGGTATTGGCACCAACAATAAACACCTTAATTATGAGGCGTTATTTTATGACTATGTGAACGAAACCTCACTGCCCAAAGGTGTTGAATTGCGAGAGGAAGGTTTTGATAAAGTTTATGAATATCTCGAAATGTTGTATGCTACAATTATTGAAAAAGACATAATGCAACGACATAAAATTAATAACAAACGTGCATTTGGCAATGTTGCAAAATTTGTTGCCGCTAATATGGGAAGCCCTATTTCTCCAAGCAGTATTTCAAAAGCATTAAAAGCAGATAATCAAAACGTTCACAACACGACTGTAGAAAATTTTATTGAATATTTAGTGGGAAGTTTTGTGTTTTATTGTGTTAATCGTTTCGACATCAAAGGCAAAAAACAACTTGCAACATTGGAAAAATATTACCTTGTTGATGTAGGATTGCTGAATGTGTTAGTTGGGCGAGACAGAACTGCAGATAGGGGTCATATTTTGGAAAATGTAGTATATCTTGAACTTTTGCGGCGAGGTTACAAAATTTGGACAGGCACACTGAGGGACAGCGAAATTGATTTTATCGTTAAAAACCGTATTGGCGAAATAGAATATTATCAGGTTTCTTGGGAAATTTCAAGCGCAGAAACAGAAGAACGAGAATTTAAACCATTAGAAACTGTAAAAGACAATTACCCAAAATTTTTGCTCACAACTGAGTCGTTTCCGCAAAGTAAAGCGGGAATCATTCATAAAAATGTATTTCAATGGTTGTTGGAAAAATAATTGAAAAACGAGAAAAAGATATATTCAGATGAACAACATTTACATAAATTCTATAAAACAAATCTCCGTCCAGCAACCTTTGGTTGATGATTGGTTTGAGCAGCCTGTTTTCTATTCGGAAAATTATGTGCGGGCAATAGAGCCAGACTACAAACAGTTTTTTACACCCAATGAGGCGCGTCGTTTAGGGAAAATTCTGAAACGCGCTTTGCTCGTTTCGCGGCAGGCAATGGCGGAAAGCAGTGTTGTCAATCCCGGCGCCATTATCACAGGTACCGGCTTGGGCTGTATTGAAAGCACTGAGATTTTTCTTGACAAGTTGGTGCGTGACGGCGAAGAGTTCCTGAACCCCACGCATTTCATGCAATCCACGCACAACACCATCGGTTCGCTCATTGCTATTGATACAAAATGTCATAGCTACAACAGTACTTATGCCCACAAAGGCATTTCGTTTGAATGTGCCTTGCAGGATGCATTTCTGCAAATACTATCGAGAAAAATCCAAACAGCGCTGGTAGGCGCGCACGATGAAATGACACCCGCCTATTTTACCTTGTTGAAAAAAGCCGGTTATTTTGGGAATCAAAAGCAAACCTTTGCAGGCGAAACAGCGGTGGCAATGATGTTGTCCACCGAAAAAACGGAAAAAACCGTATGCAAAATTGAAGCGGTGGAGAAGATTTATGGCGATTTGCGATTGACCGATATGCGATTATCCGAAATAGAAAAATCGGAAATCGGAAACCTGAATTACATCATGGTTGGCATAAACGGCAATCCCGAAACCGACAAAATTTATTTTGAAAATTGTGCAAAATTATTCCCGAACATCCCGCTTTTACAATATAAAAATATGTTTGGTGAAAGCTACACTGCACCGGCATTAGGCGTTTACGCAGCAGCGATTTGCTTGCAAAAAGGGGAGATTCCTGATTTTTTGATGTGCGATTATCCGATATGCGATATGCGACATCCGATATCGAACGATCGGGTATCAAAAATTCTGTGTTACAACCATTTTGAAAATAAAAACCATACCTTTATTCTATTATCCAAATAATCAACAAAATAACTTAATCTATGTTTAAAATAATTTTATTAACCATATTCCAATGTTTCTTATTGGCGAGCGGGCAGGTTTGCTTTAAACTTGCTGTAGAAAAAATTGATAAGTTTCAGTTAACCTGGAGTTTTTTCACCGATTTGTTAACCAACTGGTGGTTGCTTGCCACAGGCGTGAGTATGAGTGCAGCGCTTGTTCTATGGGGCTACATTTTGAAACACCTTGATTTTTCAATTGCCTATCCCATAACGGCTTTTGCATACGTTTTCGGCATGGTGGGAGCTATCTTTATCTTTCATGAAACCGTACCGCTCACACGTTGGATTGGTGTGGGGTTTATTATTTTGGGGGTGGTGTTTTTGGCAAGGTAATGGAAATTGAAAAATTTTGAAGATGAAAAACCTACTACTATTTTTCTGTCTTTTCGGAGCTGCTTTTTTAGCAAATGCCCAAACTGATTATAAACCCGCCACCGAACCGCAACAAAAAGAGATGATGCAAAAAATAACAGAAGCTTCCGAGCAACTGAAAACTTTGCGTTGCGATTTTGTGCAAAAGAAAACTATCTCTATTCTTTCCGATGAGATGGTTTCCGAAGGGAAAATGTCATTCAAACAAACCAATAAATTGAAATGGGAATATACGAAACCGTATCTATATGAGTTTGTTATGAATGGAGATAAGGTGATGAT
>WQSU01000244.1 GCA_009787675.1 Lentimicrobiaceae bacterium | reverse complement strand
CCGAGGCGGGTTGATTGGAACTATCNGACACACCATCAGCAAAAAAAAAATTGAAACGCCATACCANGCCTTTTCATAGCCAGTAACCGCGCCGAAAAAGCAATAATCCTCCTCCTTTCCATACAGGGCAAAATCAAAACACAATCCACACAAGGCCGTTTTTCATTTCCCATCCCTCATTGCCAATATATCCTCCGCAGTACGACCAAGATTTGTTTCCAAACCTTGATCCGCGCCCCTTTCAATAAAAAATTCCATAGTCGAAGCCCCTCCAGCATAAGAAGAAGCGCCAGCGAAATGCAAAACAGTCCACCCCGACAAATCCTGCTGGTTAACATTAATTCCCGCATCCAGTAACATAAGGCCAATTTGTGCCCGCCGCATTCTGACCCCAAGCGGGTTACTATAAAACGGCATATCACCAATATAATGTATTCGTGCTTTTGTTTCATCTTCAATAACCGGGCTATTCCAGTTAATGCTTGGACCAAAGGATGTTACATTATAAAACAATGCCGTATGATGGTTGTCGTTAAGCGCATTAACATCAAAATTACGTTCCAGCAAATAGGTTGCCAGATCCAGATTGTTGCGCATCGCCGCAACATGCAAAATTGAGTTGCCCAGCGCATCAACCCTGTCTTCCAGGTTGATATTAAAAAATTCTATCGTTTGCTGATAGTTTTCTGCATCAACAAGAACAAGAAGAAGCGGCGAGTTCAATGTATCGCCAGCAATCTTCTTGACATTGTGCAGTCGCTGATCAAATGGCAGTTGCCTATCATTTAGAATTTCATAAAAGGCCAGAGCATTATAATTAACGTCAATATGCCCTCCGTCAACCATCAACCGGACAATAGTGGCATAATTATTTCTAAGCGCATTTCGGAATGCTCTTTCCGGGTCACGGGCACCTTTTGATAGAAGATATTCCACAACCTCCAAACGCCCCCTTAAAGCGGCGAGCTCCAAAGCTGTGTCGCCAAAGCTCCGCTCATTTATATCCACGCCGCTTTCAACCAATTGCTGCACCTTGTTAAAATTGCCTTTTTGCGCGGCAATATGCAATGGGGGCAAAGAACTGAATGTGGCACAAGAAACCACTATTCCCGCTGATAAAACTAATCCTAAAAACCCGCTAAGCTTTTTCATGTTTACTCCTGATGTGATAACCAAAACCGCGATTGACGCCAAAACTTCCAATAAAGAGGTATACTAGAATATACGCAAATTCGGCTCTGTAGTCAAATTTCCCAAAACGGTGATTGACCCGCCTGTCCAACAAAAACCTTCAGGCGCATACCACATTGTCCGCAAAATCAGCACCCTCGTAGACTTCGCCTTTTTTAACCGCCGCCCCTACATCAAGCAACTCCCCAAACCATGATTGACACCTTTTTGCCCCCTACCGCTTGACAATGCCTATATATATGTATAGTATTTTATAAATATCTTATAATTTTGCGAGGTTTATTATGATTTACCGTACTAAGGTTTCTCTGAATTGCCCTACATGTAATAGTTCATCTATGAGCGAAGCAAACTCATTATTTACTTGTACATGTTGCAATACTACTCATGCTAAAGAACGGTTGCTAAAAGCCAATGAGCGTAATGTAAAAAAGCAAATGCACAACATTATTGAAAAACAAGTATTACCTGATGTGAAATCAAGCTTGAAAAACGCTTTTCGAGGTAGCCCATATATAAAGATAAAATAATTTTTGCTTAATTCGAATTCACAGGAGGAAAACAAAAAATGCCTGAACCAGCCGCCCCTTGCAAATGCCCATNCCCTTGTAATCGTCACGGCAACTGCCAAGCCTGTCAGGAATACCACCGCAAAACAGGTTCAAAAACAAACTGCGGAAAAGACGGCAAAGAAAAGGAGCCAAGAAAGTAATGCCATTCGATAAATCCTTTTCCCAGCTTACAGCCGATGATATTATAAGCCTTATTCAAAATAAAGTTTCCGAAGATAAAAATCTTGAGTTTAAACAGCAAGTACCCAAAAGTAATGATGAAAAATCAAAAATTAAAATTTGTCAAAACATTTCATCATTCGCAAATACGGATGGTGGCATTATTATTTTTGGATTAAAACAAAATGATAAAGGTGAAGCTAATGAGATAATAAATATTGAAGAAGCATTAGATGAATTCTCTTTACAACTGCAAAATATGGTGCGGGACAGAATAGTCCCCAAAATTCAACTTCCCAATCTTAGAGAAATTTGTGTTGATGATAAAAAAGTATTTTTAGCGGAAATATTGCCAAGTTATAACAAACCGCATTTTGTAAAAAGCGATTGGGTTTTTTATGGAAGGCATAGCAGCGGGAAATATCAGCTAGATGTTCATGAAATAAAAAGCTTGTTTCTATCACAAAAATCTGTTGAAGAACAATTTGAACAATTTAGAGTGCAGCGGCTAATGAAAATCAGGTCTAGGAATTTTCCACTGCACCCTTTTTCTGCTCATCCCATAGTTGTTCATTTTGCCCCTTTATCATTTGCTCAAGATGGCAACCTGCTACCATTGCGAAAAATAAAAAGCGAAAACAACCCATTTGGGGATCTACATAAATATGGTCATGATAAAAGCTTCAATTTTGATGGACTTATGTTTTATTCCAAGTTTCCCGACAATTTACTATCTAGTTATACCCAAATTTTTAGAAATGGGATTATAGAATTTGTTGATTTTTTCCAATTAGAATCGAACGAAAAAAAAGAAATACATGGTAACGCCTTGGAAGTTTCTATAAAGAATTTTTTAGAAACCATAATTCCTTTTATCCAAAAATATGAAAAAGACTTTCCATTTTTCTTTTCCATATCGCTAATAAACGTACAAGGTTTTCATATAAGTGCAAGTAGAGAGCGTCATGACATGAATATACATCACAACCAAGATTTTAACATAATCTCTGATACAGATATTATAGTACCATCAGTATTCATTGAAAACCAAGAAGAACTCATGGAAAAATTAAACACTTGCTTTGACATAATTTGGAATTCAAGCGGCTATGATAAAAACCCTGCTAGATAAAACTTAAAGCAGAAAATCGTCATTTGACACTTTTTCGTTATTTTACCTTAATCAGTTATAAATTGCAAAAAATTATCACCAAAGAGTGTTGTACGTTTTCTACGTGATTGTTTAGGATATTCTGGCATGCCAAAATCCATTTCTTCTAATAGTTGCGATAGCTAAATCTTTAATATTCATATTTTTCCCTGCCTTTTTTAGTTGCTACTGCATCATCATAACGCAAGTTAAAAAATGACACAAGGTAATTCACAAGCATTTACCACTAAAAAGTAGCAGAAATAAAAAACCATGAAACCTAAAACCGTGATTGACACCAAATTTTGCTTAACTCCAAAATAAGAAAGGGGAAGTCTCCCCTTCGCTCCAAACCTGCGGTTTTCCACTAACCCCTCATGCGGGGAAACCCCGCAACGCCCCATTCAATGTAAAAAAATTGCTTACGCAATTTTTAAAAATCATATACGCAAATTTATTCCCTATCGTTATGGCAAATCTCTCGCTATTCCCCCTTTGTCATGGTTTTTGCAAATGTGCCCAGTGAGTGGGCACGCAAAAACCACGCCAACCCTACGGGGCGGGAAAAGTTGACATGAAGTATTGCATAGCCCCGCTCTAGTGTTGCATTGCACATTTACTCCCCCTAGTGGCTGGTTTTCTTGCTAAGTGGTTTTACCCCAGCCGGGGGCGA
>WQSU01000243.1 GCA_009787675.1 Lentimicrobiaceae bacterium | reverse complement strand
TGTAGGTTTCATATATAGTTATATTAGTGAATGTTAGTAGTTGTAATCTTGCTGTTTCATCTTCTATGCTGTGCAAGAAACGAAGTGCGCAAAGATAGATTTTTTTCTTTTCTTGCTGATAAGTTTCTATCTTTTTTCATAAATGCCAAATTACTCCGGCTGCCACCGGAATTACCTCAGGACCACGATTTTTTCTGAAAAGTTCTATTAGCCCGTAGCGTGCGTAGAGTCCAAAACTATTCAATCCAATCTCAACCCTTGCATCAACTGTTAAGGGGGTAACATTCATTCCTTTTCCTAATTTTTCATGTATTTTTTTATTTCGTTCATCCCGATACACTACACTTGATTTGCTGGATAATTTCAAACCCAATTCAACGCCTGTTTGAACGAAAAAGCTGCTTCTTTTTGATATTTTTTTCTGATATTCAAACATAATGGGAAGATGCATATACCATTGTGCCAATCTGCTTTTAGAATAATAATGACCTTCCTCTGGACGAATTTGCACTGTAACATCATCCAACTCCACAAATGCATAATTCCTATCGGCATTGTACTGCTGCACTCTAAAGCCCAATCCTGTAAAAAAGAGCCAGCCATATTTTTTCGAAAGTTGTACATTCATCCCAAAAATTGTTAAGCCAATTTCAAATGATGATAACTTTAATTCCGCATCTTTTACTATGCCGATTTCTGAAAGGTCGCGTGTAGCTAAATTTGAAAAGCCTGCAAATATTCCATGACTATGCGCTTTATATTTGACTTTTTTGGACTTTGTAAATTTTGAGAAACAAAAATCGGTAGATACTGCCCGCTCATCGTCTGTTTCGTAACTTCCATGAAATAGTTTATCCTCAGCAGTTAAACTATCAGATTTCAATGTTGTGTCATCCTGACAAATTGCATTACTCATCAATGCAATGAAAATTAATAAAATTGTTGTCTTTTTCATATTAATAAGGTTTTTGATTTTGGTTTATAGGTGTAAAGGTGGATAGGTTAAATTGTTAATTGGTCATTGTCACCGCAATAATTCCACAAGCTCTTCCGGCGTCAACTCCCCTTCTACATAAATGAGCGTAGTCTTGTTTTTCTCTCCAACTTTAAAAATAAGATAACGGTTAAGGTTAGCTTTTTCAGAGAAGAGTTGGTAGTAACCGCTTGTTAGCAAACCATCTTTGGTAGATTCTTTAATGTGCAGTGCGCCTTCTTTGTCGGTTTTTATGGCGCGCCTTATTTCAGGGAGCGCATTACTGCCGTCGTCAAAAATAATGCTTCTGAAAGTTTTGATCTTATACACTTTCATAAGCTCTTTTGAGGCTTCTAACATGGTAACACCGTAATCGTTACCATATTTTTTGAAGATTGATATCACTGCCTGTGCCTGTGCGGAGATACTCAAACAGAAGTTTGCGAGTATCAAAAATAATATTACTAATAATTTGTGTCTCATATTTTTCATAATCATTATTATTTATCAATTTAATAAGTCAACATCGAAATCATCGAAAATTTGCTTCGCGTCTAATTTTACATTTTCAAGCGAACTGTTAAAAACTAATTCAATATGCTTTTTATCTGTATATTTTTTCCCGTTAATGACAACAAAACTGCTGTTTTTGTTAAAAATGGGAGAAAAAAGCACAAATAATACTACTGAAGCAGCGGCGGCAGCAGGAATTACCAAACGTTTTAGATAATAAGCATAATTTTTGGAAACAGAAGTGAAATTTTCGTACTCCTCTTCGGGTATAATGCCGTGAGAATTGGATGTTAATTTCGCCAATCCCCGAAAATATTTTTGATATTGAATCAATTCAGAATCAACCTTCTCTGAAGAAAAATAGCGTAATAGCTCTTGTTCCTCCTCTCTTGTGGTTGTTCCTGAAAAATAGCTTTCAATTGTAGATTTTTGCATTTTTTTGTATTTTTTATTTTTTTTATCCGTTGGCTGAAGCCAACGGCAATTAAATCATCAAATCATCTCATCATCAAATCATCTCATCACCTCATCTCTCACTCTTTTTCTCGCTCTGCTCAAATTCATTCTTACCGCTTCTGAGGTTGTGTTTGTTATTTGGGCTATCTCTTCAACTTCGTGTCCTTCAATATCTTTTAGGCGCATAATGAGTTGTTGTAAAGGAGGGAGCTGTTCAATCAGTGTCCAAATAAAGCGACCTAAATCTTTTTCTTCCGTGTATTGATGCGGGGTGAGGGTGTTAGTTTCAAAGGGTTGATCTTCTATGGCTTCCATTTCTTTTGTTTTACGATAGCGGCTCACAATACAGTGTTTAAGAATATTTAGCGCCAGCGGTTTGCAATCTTGATGCGTAGCCCATTTTTCGCGAATGAGCCATAGACGCATCAGCACTTCCTGCACTAAATCTTCCGCATCCTCTTGAACGCTGAGTTTTTTTCGTGCCAACCGTTCCAAATCGGGTCGAATAAGCGCAACTCTTTGAAGAAAAATTTCAGTATTCATATTTAACAATACGCACAAAAGTATAAAATGTAACATCATATTTTAATTTCATGCAGCATTTTTAAGAATTCAATTCACAATCATCTGAAACAAAATTGTACTATTTTGGAGAATACACCACCTTTAGCTCATTACTTTCAATTTGACCCTTAAATGCTTTTCTAACAATGGGACAACCAAATTGATTGCTATAACCAAGTACGATACCCAATTATAGATTTAGTAAACGATAAACCAAAAGCCGATCCGAAAGCAATCCCCATTCCTTTCCCATATCTTGCCCAATCTTCCCCTGTTATTTCTTTACCTTTAGTGAAAACATCAGTGAACAACATTGTTGTTCCTGTAGATAGAGAAGCACTTAGTCCTGCATAAGCAGCTTTCGCTAAATACGTTCCAAAATTTGCAGTAAAACTCGTTGATGCAACCGTAAATGCAGGAGCAAATGCGCCCATCGCTCCTCCAATAGCACCTCCTATTGCTGCGCCTCCAAGTTCTTTTTCTTGGTTACCTGCTGCTATGTTTATTCCTTGTTTAACCGCATTAACCGCAGCACTCCAACAAGCCCCATCAATAATCATTCCTATAGGTGCTAATCCAATTGGTGCTAATAGAAATGTGAAAATAAACTCCCCATCCGGATCAGTATACATGAGCGGACAGTTTCTTGCATAACTGTAGCGATTAAAATCCTGCGTAAACGTACTATTCGCCACATATTGATCCGGCGAGAAGAACCTGCCAATTACGGGGGCGTACAACCGCCCGTTCATATTAATTATCCCCAGAAACGGATAGTGCTCATGTCCCGTAAAACCTCTGAAAGTGAGTGCAAAATGGGTTTGCCAGCAAGTATCTATGGGGTTTCCCCACGGGTCGAAGTAGTTGCGCTGCCGCACCTCTCTTAATGTATTGGTAATGGCGCAGTAGCTGCCCAAGTGGTCGGTGTGAATGTAGTACATGGTGTCGGTAATAACGAGGTCTCGCAGATTACAGATCATGCTATCAATATGCATATTGGAAGTGTCTTTGCCGCTACGGGTAGTAAGATACATAGCCACAACACCATTGTCGCCATAAATATACCTGTAAGAGCGAGTTGTCAAGACTGTATCGAGTGTGTAATTGTATTCCAATTCGGAATACTTATTATAGTACTTATGGGTACTCATAAGGGTATCGTTCCGGTACCTTTTCGTTGTTTTGCGTTGCTGGTTGGCGCCGTAAGTAAGTTCAAGTAGCTGGTTGTCGAGCGTAGCCGAGAT
>WQSU01000242.1 GCA_009787675.1 Lentimicrobiaceae bacterium | reverse complement strand
GCAAAAAACTGGGAGAGAGCTTCCTCTGGGCCTTCTGCCCAGACTTCCACATCTCCGCTAGGTATGTTTCGTACCCAGCCTTTTACACCAAGGCTTCTGGCTTTTCGGGCTGAAAAGAACCTGAAGCATACGCCCTGAACTTTACCACTAATCAGGGCATAAAAAGCCCCATTTTTTTTATCTGTTTTCATGTTTTCTGCCGCATTGCATTTTTGGTTTTCCATAGACTGCAAATATACACCTGTTTATAGGGGTTTTCAAGGTATAACTTTCTGTTTGGTAGTTCTCAGTTTGAATGGTCTAGTGTTTGCACGGGCAAATTCGAGGCGCTACAAACCCGTTATGAAGCGAAACATGGGAAATGTTACAGAGAGATGTGAAGTTCGCACACCAGAACTTGGGGTAGCATTTTTCTTAGTTGATAATTAAGAAAGGTATTTATTATCATGTATCTGTATCGATTGGGACTTGATTTTGCTGTAAATTTTTTAGCAACTGTTCTTGGTGTCTTTCTTGGATTTTTTCTTCGGAGAATGTATGATGACGGTAAGACCAAGGGTAGAGACAAGGATATCATTGAAAAAACAAAAGAGAATTTAAAAGCCGAATTAAATAGCATTGTATCTTCGCTTGAGGAAAAAGAATGGGCTGATATAATACACATTGACACGCCTGTTTGGAGATCTGTTGGTGCTACGGGTAGTATTCTTGAAATACTAAGAGAAGATAGAGATATTTATAAAAGGTTGTATAGTATATATGACAAACTCTTTTTGCTTACAAATTTGCAAATAAATTTTACTGAAAATGAAAATAAAATATGCAAACTTAGAACGGAGATAAAAAACGAAATCTTGGAGGTACTGAAGCAATGGAAGAAAGAACAATCTCAGAGCAGATTGAAAAACTGAAGAGTCTAGTAACAGAGAAGCGTGATGAAATACTTGCCCGCCGTCTTATTTCCAATGAGATAGGGTTTTCAACAAACGATTTACTCAATGAGAAAATGTACATCGAACCTCAATCAGATATAAAAGTTTCTGGTTTGCTTCATGATTATATTATCGGCAATCCGTTTAAGAAAATATTGATTCAAGCCGATGGTGGAGTGGGAAAAAGCACCCTCCTTGCTAAAGTCTATACGGAATTAGCGGACAATTTTATGAAAGGCTCATCTACTGTGTGCCCTTTATATTACAACCTCAGCAGGCGAGAGCTGCTTCCTACTCCATTAAGAAAAATAATAGGTGGCATTGTATCTAACTATGATTGTTGTCAATACGTTATACTCATTGATGGATTAGATGAAATAAAAAATACCGATGCGGACAGTATGGATGAGTTCTTTAATTCTGATATTTTCACTGAGCATAGAACCATTGTTGCCTGTAGGAAAATATTTATTCAAGAAAATGCTATAAGTAAGCGTTTCGACGAAATCATTACACTCTATGATTATAGAGACAATGAAGAAAAACAGTTAGAAATGGTAAAGAAATTCTGTGATTTTACCAAAACCGAAAAAGCCAAAAAAGCCAAAATGACAGAAATAAACGATGAGAAAAGGGAAAAAATCAAAGAATACATCAAACATGAAAAAAAACCTGGGCCTTTGCAGAACCCGTTAATTCTAGGCGTTTTTTTGTTGGGTATGCAAGAAGGGGACGTTCCCAAAGAAAGCATGAATGCAGGTGAAATTTTAGATAGGTGTGCTAGAGACATAATAAAGCGTGAATACGTAAATCGCAAGCACGAACACGAACTCTTCGAACCAACCGAGGATGAGATAGAAGAAACGAATAAATCCATAACGACCATTTTTCATAAAATAAGCATTGCGAATTGGAAAATATATAAAAGTCAAGCGAGCAAAAAAGACATAGATTATGATGACATCACAGAAAAAGGTGATACACCAGAGAGTAAATTAATAAATACGTGCCTAGGTTTTTTTGTTTCTCGTACAAATGAAGTAAACGAAGTAATATTTGACTATTTTTGTGCGAAGTATATGCTTTTTGTTTTTATCGGCGAAATTGAAGACGAGCTCGATCTGTTTTCTATCGGCCATATAAAAGTAGAAATAAAGCGGTTTGCTTTTAACGACTTTATGGAAAAGAAGCAGAAAAAAATGGCATTTAAGTATCTGAAAAAAAAGTACAAACAGTTTAACGATAGCGATTATTTAAGATTCATGTCATTGATAAATTTTTTTCCGCACATAAAGGAAGAAAACAAAGGGAAGTTATTTTTGTTTCTGTTATATGAGTGCATCAAGCTAAGAAACAAAGATATTTACAATGCGCAAAGAAATCTTATAAAACATTGCATATTTCAGGCAGGGATTATAGTAATTACGCCGTGGCTTGAAAAAAGATATTACAAACAGATGCTAAGCAATTCCAAATTTGATTCGTTTGTAAGAGGCGGTTATCTTTTGTATTATGCAAAGTCCTTGCCAAAAGATTTTAAGCATCCATATTTCGACGAAAGACGTCCCAACGGTAAATTCTCAGATTGGGACAGGGTGTTTTTTGAAGGATTTAAAAATCACATTGACGAAGACAGAGGAAAAAAGGATAAGCACAAGAAGCGTCGATATGTCAGACGTCTGGAATTTAGGGTGGCTAAACAATTTATAGAAGACAGAAAGAAAGTTGCACCAGAAGTTGTGGAGTTTTATGAATCCTTGAAAAAGAATAATGAAGAAGATTACGACTTTAAAACGGCGGTAAAGGAGGAGTACTTCTCGTTGATTGAAACGATAAATAAGTATAAAAATGTCTAAAAAATATGATGCAATAAAAGGCGGTCGAAGAAACCTCCATCGAGGATAAAACAGACATACAGGCGTATAAATTGGCTTTACTACCTCGTGGGTAATTTTAGCCTTTTATCTTTCGGTGAAGCTGTACGGGTTTGACTTTGCTTATCATCTCCTTACATCTTTCTTGAAGGTAGCGGAGATGGAATAATTTCCCAAGGCTGTCCAGTGTACTTAAAGGCCAGTGTAATAAACCAGGTCTCTGTAGAAACCGCATTTTTCCTCCCTTTTTAGTGTTTTCAAATAACATCGTATTTTCTATACGATGTTAGCAATCCCAGACAAACCAAACTTCACGCACGGCACCGATGCTGTTCCCCAAAGCTTGTACCGTTATCCGATATTTCATCTCCATACCACACCACAAACCATCCAAATTATCTGGAAACCTCTGTATCCATTTGCATTCAGGTCTGCGTTTTTAAAACTCGTTCTGCAAATGCGATAAGCGTCTCACTCCCATTCCCTCCGCATACCGCCCAAAACTTCAAGAGATGTAGGTGACCACCAGCAAATTGCCATGTATTTCGGCTTGCAATGTCGGTGTAACGTCCGATTTTCCCACGGCCATTCTGTCACCACCCTGATCATTCAATACAATTAAGCCGTTAATGTCTTGCCCGCCCGCCCGTTCCTCCTGTACCAGCCGTAATATATGCGAAGCACCTTCCCATGCCTTGTTGCCCTTCGCAATATTCCCGCACAGACTTTCAGGTTTAAAAGGAATGCGGCAGTGACGGCACCAATTTTCAGACCCTCTTTGCAGGGTGCCAGCCCCTTCTTATTACCGCTATTCCAGTACGGCTTGAATGAACCCCGAATAGCTGGCTGGGTGGTGGCCTGTTACAACATCATCAACTTAAGCCTCAGAACGAAGGTTTTTGATTGCACTTGTATTTGTTGAAATACCTCCACTTGCGCGGCGAGCTTTTCAGTTCACGCACCG
>WQSU01000241.1 GCA_009787675.1 Lentimicrobiaceae bacterium | reverse complement strand
TAAGTCACTCACCCCTGGCTCAGTAGCCCATTGAACCAAATTTAAATTTACACAGCTTCCATTTCTAAAAGAATATCCATATTTATTGATAAAAATCTCCAACTCTCCAAAAAATTCATTATTGTAGGTTTCTCTAATAAAATAATCATTGCAACAATCCAAGACAGTTTTTACATTTTCATCAGTTAATTCTTCATCGTCTTTTTTTCCCAATTCTTCTCTCGTAAAAAATCTTTTTGTTTTTCCTTGAAACACTTGACTTTTTCTGTCAACATAAAACTCTTTAGGACTTGGGTTTGTTGCTATCGTACATGCTTTGGCATCTTTGTAATTACCAAAGTATAAAATAGGAGTTGTTCCTTTTACAATATATAGGCCTTCCTCAATAGGTTTCTTAATTCGCCTAAAAATTTCTGGGTCAATATCATCTTCATTTTTTGCTTCACCTTGAATACTGTTATTTAAGAAACTAGGCTTATCCAGTTCTTTTTCTATGTTTTCTGGCATATGCTCTCCTGAAAAATAAAAGATGGTTTTTGCCATAGTTTGAAAACAATGCATATATGTTATAGGATCCATTTCATTTTTATGTTCAGCATCATTCCTGTGAACTTTTAAATTCTGAATATTTGAAACCAATGCGGTTTCGGTTTTATTTTCATAAAGCCATGTTAATTGCCCTCTTTCGGTTATTATTCTTTGATGTTTGGGTTTTTCTCTATCATTTTCATTATAAATATCATAAAAATATTTTCTCCCAGTTATTTCTGGTAAGATATAATGTTCCAAATCATGTTGAAAATCACGTACCTTTTTTGCAAGTTCTCTATTATCACTATGATAATCAAAAAGTTTTTCATAATACTTTTGGGCAGATTTTTTTGAAAGTAACGGCACCATTATCTCCCATTAACAGTTATGCACTGACATTATGGTAGTACTTTGGTAGAAAACATTCAATATCATTTAACGGCATAATCAAAAAAAATGCATTTCTTATTTATTAGACTTTTTGAGAAATGTCATTTTTTGGAGAAATTAGCTATTTTGATGATATGTTCCCTACACTTTGTACTTCCGCCATGTGACGGATGGCGGATATATGAGGCATTTATACCCATATCCAGTAATCCTGCTTCTGATTTCCTGCCTATCGCAAAAATACCGTTTTCCCGATTAATGGATGGAAAAAGGACAAGTATATCCTCTACAAAACGACTGTATTTCCCAATTTCCGATGGAGTTGGAGTTCTGTTGCTACTCCGGTCATTAACGTTGTGAGGATGAAAGGGAACAATGTTCCATAGGACAGGAAAAAATGATAACTCTGAAAACACATTCCATATCAGGGTTGCGGAATTTTCCCTATGCGATTCATCTGATATTATAGCATATTTTGGAGAAAGCAAGGGCAAGCATCCGCTTTTTCCAGCAGGAGTTAACCGGTATTCATCAGTAAATGGTATACCAGACAAGGCACAGCCAAGATGTCCGGCAGCTTCGCCAACAAATAAGCATTTGGGCGGATTCTTCTCCATGTAGGAAAGATAAACAGCGAGGTTATTTGCAATAACCGGATTTTTATATTGGTTGGTTAATGCTTCGTTTTCCGCTACACCGGATAGATTTTTTATAAACTGATTAACTGTCATTTTAGTCATATTACCTTTATTAATACCCGAAATCAAGTTATTATTGCTTATTTTTGATTGTCTGTTTCCCATGAAAGTATCCTCCTATATAAAGAAAATGCCTGAAAGGAGCGGAACTTAACAGTTTTTATGAAAAATATTTTTTGCTCTAAAACATTAAGTTTCTGAAAATAAACTCATTCTATAAAACAGGTAAGCAAACTAAAGGCTTAAAAAATTACTTTTATATTAGGGGCGGTGAAAAATGGCGGAAAAAGGAATAAATGGTGGCGGCTTTTTCAATACTTCAGTTTTTGAAAATGGCTCTATTGTTACAATACAATAAACTATTGGAATCATCATGCCATATCTAAAAAGGTTTTTTCTTTCTTTTTTGCTTTGCCTCCCGCTGATACCGCTTTTTCCTCAAAACAGAATTTCCTTTGATGATACTATAGATAGCTTTGCAATGGACTTCTCTTTGAGATTTTCTGAGAAGAAAAATATAGCGGTTGTCGCCTTTGAAACTGATGATCGTGCTTTAATGGTCCACTTTATAGACATGATGGTTTCTAAACTCGTTGAAAAAAGCAGAAATTTTACAGTTGTTGAGCGCCGAAGAATTGAGATCCTTGAAAGAGAGCTTAATTTTTCTTTAACTTTAAAAGTCAGCGATGAAACAATACAGGAAATAGGCAAATATATCGGAGCAGACATTGTAATATATGGGGCATTCAGAAAGGGCATTAGTGAAAATGCCCATAGAATGACCATAACCGCCACAGTTACGGAGACAGGTCAAATTTTATCGCAAAAAATGTATGCCATACGAAACGATTCACGATTACCGGGTTTTACTAAAGATGAAAAAGCGCGTTTATGGACTTTGGGATTATCATTAGGCTCCTCATTTTCCCAGCCATTGTTAATAGGAACTATTCACGGAACCATCGCTCCGTTTCACTATTCGTTCCTTGAACTTGGTGTAGACGCTGGTTTTTTGAGCAGAAAACCCGTAGAAAGCTATTATTCCATAAGTCCATTTGCTCATTATGCTTTTTTCTGGCCGTTTGACAAAGGCGGCATTTATATTGGTGCCGGTGTAAGTTATTGGCATAGCAATACAACAACGTATATTGAGCAAACCGTTGAGCGCAAAATACTGGCTGACGCAATTGCAGGTGTGAATCTAATTGATATGATAGATATTTCTTACACACTACGCACTAACTTTGCCAAAGTAACGAACAAATTCTCGATAGGCTATACCTATCGGTTTAACTAAATTCTGTGGAGGAAAGGGATATGTTTAACAAGACTAAATGGTTGGTATTGATCGTGATTCCCCTGCTTTGTGCTGCTTGTGATCTTGAATCTGACACTCAGGGTAACGGAGTCGCAACGCTTTCGCCTCCAACAAATGTAAGGGCCGTCGCGGTATCGCCAACCAGTATATCCGTTACCTGGAACATAGTATCAGGAGCGACAAGCTATGATGTGTATTTTGAAACAGGCAACATGCCCATAACAAGGGTCAACACTGTTACCGGGCTTTCATATACCCATACAGGTTTGCAGACAAATGCCACCTATCATTATTACATTGCGGCAAAGAACCGCCTTGGAACAAGCGACTATTCTTCGCGGACCAGCGCGACAACGCAGCCTAAGTGAAAGAATTTGTCTTTCGATCAGACAGATTTTAGGAGACAGAAGATGAATCCAATGAAATCAAGGCTAATACAATATTTAGTTCAGCCAATAGTTTTTAGTTTCCTGTTGGCGTCTTTTTCATGCGGTTCCGATATAATGTCCTATGATACAGCGCCTTTTCCGCCAACAGACGTATCAGCCAGAGTGGAATCTTCAACCAGCATACAAATTACATGGAGTTCAGTTTCAAATGCGAAAAGCTACGAAGTGCATTGCCAAAACGCTTCTTTGCCGCTGTCAAAGATTGCTACTGTTAGTGGAACTTCATATACACATAAAGATTTAAAACAGGATACAGCCTACACTTACTCAATACGGGCTTCAAATAACGCGGGAACAAGCGATTTATCTACTCCAGCCACTGCCACTACAACAATTAGAATTCCAAATTCGCCTACAAGCGTTACCCTGAATCTAACCACTCTTA
>WQSU01000240.1 GCA_009787675.1 Lentimicrobiaceae bacterium | reverse complement strand
AGGGAGAACTGCTATGACCATGAGTTTTTTTCGCAAAAATAATGCTTTAGCCCCACTGTCATTTCTGTTTGTTTAAAAAAAGTTTTTATAGGAAAGTCGAACCGGCAGAGCCTTAGCCGGCAGCAAGGTATTATTTTGATAAAAACGGCTAACGCCGTTACTGTTCTTGCAAAGATTTTATTGCCAAAGTGATTCTGAACGCCAACCCACCGGAAAGCCCATTGCCGCTCTATCCACATTCGGATATTTAAGGAAAAGATTTTCAAGTTTTTGCTTGAAAGTATGTTTGGGATTCACAACATTTAGAAAATAGATTATCATGGATAAAACGTAATACAATTGTTTGTTACTAACGCCGTTTGTGTCAATCCAAACATTATGAGTGTGCCTTGGAAACAGCGGCTTAATTCCAACCTGCCTATTCCATAAACGTGAATGATGTGCACAAATATTGCGAATATAAACAAGACTGTGTAGCCATGATTCAAACACTTTATCTGGTAAACCGAATAATTTGGCAATATCTTTTTTGTCTTTACCCGGCTTTAATATGCTATACAAACAGGAAAGTGCGCCAAAAGATGTGGTTTCCATCAAAATAAAAGATGGTGGAAACGGATCGGAATATTTTGATTTGAAAGACAGTATAAATTCCTCATCGCTCCTATTGAGTTCTTCTTTGATTTTATCAAGTGTTGAGCGATATATCGCTTGATTGGTAAAAAGCGAGTTATCTTCTATCCAAAAAGCATTGTGTGCGGTTGACAATACATATGCCATTTTGGAACGGACAGCAATTTCAATTTTCTCAAGTTCAGAACTGATTAATTTTCTCAATTCACGGTCGAATTTATATAAATTGAATGCTGTCTCAAAACTTGCATTTGGTTTGAAAATATGATTTTGTTTGTCAGCCAATAACGGATACCAATAGCCGCTTAAACGGTAATAACAAATATTTTCGAGCAAATATAATGCTTTGTCTTCATCTTCAAATTTCATTCCACGTGATTTGAGTAATGCAATTTGAGATTGATGCTCAAGAAATGTTTTAGAATAAGAAATTTTAGACATATTTGTAAAAATAAAACGCCCACCCTATGCGCGCTGTTCTAATGGGAAGCGGGGTGAGCACGTTGGGGCAAAAATACACTTTTTTTCAATAAACAATAGGAAGTTTGAAAAAAAATATTGACGGTCTCATTAGCTTGCTCAATTACAGGTCATTGGAGTTTGATAAAAAAGGAATTAACAAGTGAAAACAGTCGCTTTGCCAAGTTTTCAATGTCATGTTTCCACGCACATAGCCACACAAACATCACATTGAAAACCGCACAGCCAAAAAATTGCTGACGCAATTCTTTGGCTTCGGGCTTACCCACGCTCCAAAAAGGTCATTGGGGCTTGACCGGAAAAAATACCATTGTCGGAAAGTGTTCCCTCATGGCTGCCACTGCTTATAACGGGCAGTTTTGCGTGATAGCGGCATTACCTTCGTTGGTAAATTTTATTACTTTTGCACGCTGGTAGCTCGTAGGAAAATGTGTGAAAGCCGCTACCACGCAAAGCTGCAAAAACGTTGGCTGCAAGTGTGGCAAGGTCAGTGCGTAAAGCAACGTCTGACTTACATTTGCGACAACGAGAGGCAAAACACTCGCGAAGCCGTAAGAGCGGGATAAATTTAAAAACCTTCCGAAAAGGGCGGAAGTAAAGCAAAAAAATCATGGGTACTCGTTATGTTATTANAGAAGAAGATGAAAGTGCTGGCGGAGCAGTTGCAGGAATTGTCATTGCTGTTATAATTATGATTCTAATAATCTATATAATACTCGCTATAGTTGCGGTTTGGTGTCTTATTTCATCTATTGCTTGCTATTCTCATTCAATAAAAGAAAATTGTAACAAAGAATATGATGGCTCTTATTCTTTTGGTAAAGGATTTTATGATTTCGGCTACACAATTAAAGGATATTGGAACAATATCATTGAATATTCTGGCGAATGTTTTGACAAAAACCTTTTGCATAAAACTATTGGCATTTTTATTTATCCACTCGGATTTGTTTATTTCTTGGTTTTCATTATTTTACATTTCATTACTTTGCTATTTTATTGTTCTATAAAAACGATTTTCAGCAATAAATAACGAAAGAGTGTAAAAAAAAACAGATAAAAATGCAAAATGAAAGTTGAAACAAAACACCTTCAGCCAACGAGCGGTTTTACGAAATGGTGGCAGTGGCATAACTTCAAAAAAAAGTGTATCTTTGCATTTTGGAATTTACAATATGTCGGAAACACAAAATATTGAGTATAAGTCCTCTTGGCGGGACGAATTTTTACGGTGGATATGCGGTTTTGCCAATGCGCAGGGCGGTACGCTTTATATTGGTAAGGACGATAATGGTAATGTGGTTGGCGTAAAAAACGCAAAAAAGTTATTGGAAGATTTACCCAACAAAATAACCTCCTTTTTGGGTATTGTTGCTGCTGTAAATCTACATGAAACAGAACAAGAAGATTATATTGAAATCGTTGTTGAGCCACAACCAAACCCTGTGAATTACAAAGGGGAGTATCATTTTCGTAGTGGTAGTACCAAGCAAGAGTTGAAAGGCGCGGCATTGGATAAGTTTTTATTGCAAAAATACGGCAAAAGATGGGACGGTGTGCCAATCCCCAATGTTTCCATTTCGGAATTGAAACAAGAAACTTTTGAATTTTTCAAAGAAAAAGGCATAACAAGCAAACGTTTAAGTGAAGCATGTCGCAAGGATACGCCCGAACAACTTCTTAATAATTTGAAACTTACTGACAATGGACATTTAAAAAGGGCGGCATTACTACTTTTTCACCCTGACCCTGAAAAATTTGTAACAGGAGCGTTTATTAAAATTGGTTTTTTTCGTACCAATACTCATTTGTTATTTCAAGACGATATTCACGGTAATTTGTTTGAGCAAGTTGAAAAAACAATGGAATTTTTACTTACCAAATATACCAAAGCACTGATAAGTTATAAGGGTTTATCACGTATTGAAACCTACGAATATCCCGAATACGCCTTGCGAGAAGCACTTTTGAATGCTGTTGCACACAAGGATTATGCAGGTTGTACGCCTATTCAGATTAGCGTTTATGATGACAAAGTTATGATTTGGAACATGGGGCAACTCCCTGAAAATTGGACAGTTGATATGTTACAAGAAAAACACACCTCAATTCCTTACAATCCCGATATTGCCAATGCTTTTTTTCGCAGTGGCTATGTGGAAGCGTGGGGGCGGGGTATTGAGAAAATCAACGAACTTTGTGCAGAAGCGGGCTTGCCTTTACCGTCAATAACTTACAATCATTCGGGTTGTTGGGTGGAATTTCGTAAGGCAGTTGATTTTAATAGTTTAGGATTAAACGAAAGACAAATAGATGCATTGTCCTATTTCAAAACAAAAGGTGAAATAACAAGTTCAGAATATGCAGAACGGTATAAAGTAACTGACAGAACAGCAAGAAATGATTTAAGCGATTTAGAAAATAAAGAAATTCTTATCAAACAAGGTGAAACAAAGTCTGCAAAATATGTTTTTAAATAATTGTTTATTCGGAAATTTTTTCCGAATAATTTCCGAATAATTTCCGAAACTTCCGAATTGTTACCATTTGAAAAGAAAAAAAATGCGATGTAGCAAACACCTGCAGCCAACGGGCGGTTTGGCGCAATGGCGGCAGTACCCCGCGGACAATTTAGTGCGAACTTGAACGTTATTACCCCGCAGCAAGTGCAGTGGAAGCCGCCACTGCGCCAAGCCGCTGGGACGTTGTATGCTATAGCCGGACAAAGTAACAGGAAAAAT
>WQSU01000239.1 GCA_009787675.1 Lentimicrobiaceae bacterium | reverse complement strand
GAGGAGGTTAAGAGTGAGTTTCTGCCGCGTATCAATGAGGGCGCCACGTGCTCTATGGACCTGACCGAGCCTGACGCCGGTTCCGACCTGCAAGCCGTGCAACTGAAAGCCACTTTTGATGAAACCCACAACTGCTGGCGCTTGAATGGCGTTAAACGATTCATTACCAACGGAGATGCTGATATCAAGTTAGTGCTGGCGCGCTCGGAAGAGGGCACGAAAGATGGACGCGGGCTATCCTTTTTTGTATATGATAAAAAAGACAACGCCGTGATTGTTCGCCGTTTGGAAAATAAAATGGGCATCAAAGGTTCGCCCACCTGCGAACTGGTATTTAACAACGCACCTGCCAAATTAGTGGGCGACCGTAAATTGGGCTTGATAAAATATGTGATGTCGTTGATGAACGGCGCACGTTTGGGTGTTGGTGCGCAGTCGGTGGGCATTGCCGAAGCCGCCTATCGCGAAGCCTGTAAATATGCACAGGAACGCCAGCAGTTTGGCAAACCCATTATCTGCTTTCAGGCAGTGCTGGAGATGCTGCGCAACATGCGCGCCAAAATTGATGCTTCGCGTGCGTTGCTGTATGAAACCGCCCGTTGCGTGGACATCTACAAACTGTTGCAGGAAGTAGCTAAAGAACGTGCCTTAACGCCGGAAGAACGCACCGAAATGAAGCACCACAACAAACTTGCCGATGCCCTCACTCCGATGGTGAAACTGATGTCGAGCGAATTTTGCAACCAAATTGCTTACGATGCCGTTCAAGTGCATGGCGGAACGGGATTCATGAAAGATTTTCCGGTGGAACGCATTTACCGCGATGCCCGCATTACCACCATTTACGAGGGGACTTCACAACTGCAAGTAGTGGCTGCCATTCGCGCGGTGATTAACGACACCTACTCCTCATTAATAGAAACTTTTGAAAAAACGGAAACTCCTGCTGAATTTGAACACATTACATCAGCATTAAACACAATGAAAGGCTACTACGAACAAGCAAGAACAGCCGTTTCGGATATGAACAGCAACGAGATGTTAGACTTGCACGCTCGCCGTTTGGTAGAGATGGCAGCATACATCATCATGAGTTATTTACTGTTGTTTGATGTGGTACGCAGTTCAGATGAAAGCTTAAAAGAGTCGCTGCATCATTTTGTATGTTATGGCAAGGCAACCTGCGCGGGACATTTGGAGTATTTCTGCAGAAGAAATTAACCAAAACAGGATTCTATTAATTTTAAGAAAACATAAAGAAAAACATTACTTTTAGGGATGTTAAAACAAAACTATAGCCAAAGCGTTTTTTTATATATTTGCCGACTAATTTTTTGACCCTGTCAATGACTTATCACTTTTGGAAACCATTCTTTATTTTACTTTTCATAAACATTTGTTGTTTATTTGCTTACGGTCAAATACATTTAACTTCAGATGAAGAAAAACAAGAGTTGGAAATAGACTTTTCATCACCTAAAAGCTATGAGGTAGGCGGCATTACGCACACCGGCGTCATCAATTTCGATACAAGACTGTTGCTTTTTAAAGTAGGCGACGTGATTGAGGTTCCCGGAGAACTTATCTCTAAATCTATAAAAAACATTTGGAAATCAGGATTATATGAAGATATTGATATTTCGCTGACACGTGTAGTGGGTCAACTGGCGTTTTTTAATGTGCATTTAACTGAGCGTAACAGATTGGTTTCTTTCGGCTTTAGAGGTGTTAGAAAAGGACAGGAAACCGAACTGCGTGACAGAATCAAGTTAGCACAAGGAAATATCGTTAATGATAACATGATTCAAACATGTATCAACGTTATTAAAAAATATTATGTTGAAAAAGGATACTATAATTGTGAAATTAAACCTGAAATTGTTCCTGATGATAAGATTAACAAGGGTGTAACGATAGTTTTTCATATTAACTTGGGGAAAAAAGTAAAAATTGACCGCATTCTCATTTCGGGCATTAGCATGCCGCAAGGCAAACTTACCAAAGTTATGAAAGGCACTAAGGAAAGAACGCGCTTTGAACCCATGTCGAAAGCAGATACCATGATCAGGTTTCTGATTAAAAACAGAGACTACTATAAATCTAAAGACTTGCTTGAACATTTAGATGATTATTTTACCGATAGAGTAAAATTTAGATTGGCAAAGTCATCAAAATTCAATAAAGATGATTATGAGAATGATAAAGTGAAGTTGATAAATAAAATGAATGACTTTGGCTTTAGAGACGCTTATATACAATTTGATACAGTAATTTTTGAAAGCGGCTTTGCGTATGTTTTAATAGATGTTAATGAAGGAAACAAATACTATTTCAGAAATATTGATTTTGTTGGAAATACAAAATACCCCACCAAAACATTAAAAGAGATTCTAAATATTGGAAAAGGAGATGTCTATAATCAATCGTTATTGGAAGAAAGATTAATGATGGATAAAAACGGGTACGACATATCCTCTTTATATATGAATGACGGTTACCTGTTTTTCCATGCCAATCCTGTTGAGGTAAGAGTAGAAGGAGATTCTATTGATTTGGAAATTCGTATTTCAGAAGGAAAACAAGCCAAGTACAACAAAATCTCAGTTTCAGGAAATAGCAAAACCAGCGACAGGGTAATTTTAAGAGAAGTGATGACTATTCCCGGACAAATGTTTAGTAAAGAAGACCTGATCACCTCGCAACGGATGCTACTCGCTATGGGCTATTTTAATCAGGAGTCTATTAATGTGATTCCCAAACCCAATGAAGCGGATGGTACTGTGGACTTGGAATATGTTGTAGAAGAAGCCTCCTCCGACCAATTGGAGCTTTCGATTGGATATGGCGCTGCCGGCGGTGTGATGTTGAGCGCAGGGGTTAGTTTCAATAATTTCTCATTCAAGAAGTTCTTTAAAAAAGATGCTTGGACGCCGATTCCTTCAGGAGATGGGCAAAAATTAGCTTTTAGAGCCTCTACGAATGCCAAATGGTATCAATACTATAGCATTTCGTTTACAGAACCATGGGTGGGTGGCAAAAAACCAAATGCCTTGTCTGCAGGATTAAGCTATCAGATTCAAACCAACGGTAGTAAAAAAGATTCTGAATATTACCGTTTCATGAAAATATTTAGCGCTTCTTTAAGCTATGAGCAAAAATTAAAATGGCCAGACAACTACTTCCGTGTTATGCATACGCTTTTATATCAGCGCTATAATGTACACAATTATGGCACTGCTTTTGTTTTCTCCACCGGATATTCAAATAACATTAGCTATATCTTCACCATTTTACGAAACTCTGTTGATGCACCGATCTATCCGCGAGGCGGCTCAGAAATTATGTTGTCGGCGCAGTTCACCCCTCCTTATTCGCTTTTCTCGAATAAAGATTATGCTGACGTCTCTCCTCAAATCAAATACCGCTGGTTAGAATTGCATAAGTGGAAATTCAACATCTCGTGGTTTACACGCATAGTGGAAAATTTGGTTGTTAACTTGCGTTTTAAATCAGGGTTTATGGGTTGCTACAACAAAGCTATTGGCATTTCTCCTTTCGAGCGTTTTTACTTGGGTGGAGACGGAATGTCTGTGGGTTATACCTTTGAAGGCAGGGACATTATTGGTATGCGAGGCTACGGAGATGCAGACTTATCGCCGAATAACGGCGCCGCTATCTATAATAAATTCACAGCCGAATTGCGCTACCCCATCACTTTGAATCCAAGCGCCACCATCTACCTTTTAGGCTTTGTAGAAGCAGGTAACTCATGGATAGATAAACGTCAGTATTCCCCTTTTAAACTCTATAAATCTGCCGGATTCGGAGTGCGTATATTCTTGCCTATGTTCGGTTTGCTCGGTTT
>WQSU01000238.1 GCA_009787675.1 Lentimicrobiaceae bacterium | reverse complement strand
AAACTTACTCCGGAAGGCATGACCGGCTACGAAATTGCCGTTACTGGTTTGAAAGGTGGGCACAGCGGCATGGATATCGTGCTGGGACGCGCCAACGCCAACAAAGTGCTGATGCGCCTGTTGAAGAAATCGTTAGCAGATATTGAAATCCATATTGCTGAAATTAACGGAGGCAGTTTGCGCAACGCAATTCCCAGAGAAGCCTTTGCTACAGTGGCTGTTCCTGCTGCTAAAACTTCAGAATTTGAACAACTTATCAACACATTAGCTGCCGCCATTGCCAAAGAATTTGCAGGCACTGAACCCAATTTAAACATTGCATTGAAAAAGGTTGCAACCCCCAAAGAAGTGATGGGTACAAAATGTCAGGAGAAAGCGGTGAATTTGGTGCTGGCAATTCCCAACGGCGCGATGCGCATGAGCGATTCCATGCCCGGCTTGGTTGAAACCTCTACCAACTTAGCTATTGTGAAAACCCAAAACGGCGTGTTCTCTATTGCCAATTTGATGCGCAGTAGCGTAGAATCTGCCAAAGAAGCGCTTGCCGACAAGATGCGCGCCATTGCCCAATTAGCAGATGCCAAAGTGGATTTGGATGGCGGCTACCCGGGTTGGAAGCCCAATTTACAATCTCCCATTTTGAAAACCATGCTTAAAGTGTATGAAAATAAATATGGTAAAACTCCTGAAATTAAAGCAATACACGCAGGTTTGGAATGCGGGCTTTTCAGTTTGGCTTACCCCAATTGGGATATGATCTCTTGCGGACCTACCATCAGAAACCCACACTCGCCCGACGAACGCGTGAATGTTGAAAGTGTTGGTAAATTTTGGGATTTTCTGGTGGAAACTTTGAAGAATGTGCCGGTAAAAAATTAAAAATTAGGTATTAAGAAGGTATTAATCACTAATAATTACATGCAATTTCTAAACCCTCCCATTCGTGCTTATTTCGGCTCTCGAGAAGAGAGAATTGTCTCGCTGTATGAGCATGCGTTGGAGACGCAACAGAAATGGTTTGCCTACTTAATTAGAAACGGGCTAAAAACCAAATTCGGACGCGACTTCGGTTTTACACCCAATATGAGTTATGAGGCTTTTCAACGCAATATACCTGTTCAAAATTATAATGCGCTTTATCCTTATATAGAGCGCGTTATTAAAGGAGAGGATAACGTGCTCTGGAATGCACGGGTGGATTGGGTGGCAAAGTCATCGGGAACTACGCAAGCAAAAAGCAAGTATATTCCGGTTACCGGAGACTCGCTCAAGCTGAACAACTATCTGTCGGCAAAAGACTCCTTAACGTTTTATATTGAGTTGTTTCAGGAAACCGAGATGTTTGCTGGAAAAGGCATCACGCTGGGTGGAAGTATCCAACCGCTGGAGTGGGATACCAAAGTGAAATGCGGGGACATTTCCGCCGTGCTTATGGAAAACATGCCCGCCATTGGCGAATACCTGAAAGCGCCCGACAAAGAGATCTTGTTGAATGGCGATTGGAATACAAAACTTCACCTGATTGCAGCACACACTTTTGAAGAAAACATCACTTCCATCTCCGGCGTTCCGTCATGGATGTTGTTAGTGTTGAAAGAGGTGTTGAAAGTTTCAGAAAAATCGTCTTTGGCAGAGGTTTGGCCTAATCTTGAAGTGTTCTTTCATGGAGGCGTTGCCTTTGCTCCGTACAGGGAAGAGTACGAGAAATTACTCCCAAAATCTGTGTTTTTCATGAATATGTATAACGCCTCGGAGGGCTTTTTCGGTTTTCAAGACCAGCGCTTTTGCGATGACTTGCTGCTGCTTACCGACAACGGCATTTTTTACGAATTTTTAGAATTGGATGACAGAAACGGCGACAGAAAACAAGCTATCCCCTTGCATGAAGTGGAGTTGCACAAAAACTACGCCCTGCTCATTACCACCCCTGCCGGTTTGTGGCGCTACGAAATTGGAGATACGATCATGTTCACCTCGTTGCGCCCCTATCGTTTTCAAGTATCAGGAAGAGTAACGCACTTTATCAACGCTTTTGGCGAGGAGTTGGTGGTGGACAACGCCGACAAGGCGCTGGCGGAGGCATGCCGACAAACCGGAGCTATCTTAACCGACTACACTGCCGCCCCCGTTTTCTTAAAAACTACCGAAACCAAAGGTGGGCACCAGTGGCTCATTGAATTTTCAACACCACCTGTGGACATTGAAAAATTTAAAACTGTATTAGACCGCACACTGAAATCTCAAAACTCCGATTACGAAGCCAAACGCACCGGCGACCTCATGCTACTTCCCCCCGAAATTATCATTGCCCCCGAAGGCGCTTTTATGAAGTGGCTGGCGAAAAAAAACAAATTGGGCGGGCAACATAAAATCCCACGACTCCAAAACGACAGAAAACTGATGGATGAGATGATGAGAGAATGAGATGATGAAAAGGATTTCCACCTTTCCACCTTTCCATCTTTCCACCTATAAACCTTTACACCTATCCACCTATCCACCTTTACACCTATCCACCTTTACACCTATCCACCTTTACACCTATCCACTTTAAAACATTAAACATTTTAACCCCAATAATTATGAACAGATTCTTTAAAAAAATGGCTCTTTTTATTTGCTGCATTTCTTTGATGCAAATTAGTATTAACGCTCAAAACGAGATAGATGCGCTTCGTTTTTCAGAGACCGACTGGCAGGGCACTGCACGGTTTATGGGGGCAGGCAAAGCCTTTGGAGCGGTAGGCGCCGAGTTTTCAGCGCTCAATCTCAATCCTGCAACCATTGGGTTGTATAAAAAAAGTGAGGTAACCTTTACCCCTTTAACTATTTCCATTTATAAAAACAACTCCGACTATAACGGAACTTCCACATTGGCACAAGCAGTGAAATACAACATTGGAAGCGCCGGCATAGTGCTGGCATTTTCGGGCATTTCAAGCACGCTGTGGAAAAAATTTCAGGTAGGTTTTGGTTATAATCGCATTAAAAACTTTAATAACGTCTTCTCGATGGAAGGTAGAAACTCAGGAAGCACGATAGGTTCAGTGTTTGCTGCAGGGGCAGAGGGATACAACTTTCATGATGTAAATGATGAGAATATTTGGCCTACTGAGTTATGGGCTGCGTGGGAGTCTTATCTTATTAACAATAAGAACGGAAGTGCAACTGAATATGAAGCATTAATGGAAGGTGTTGACATGTTTCAATCTTCTCACATTATTCAAAAAGGAGGCATAGATGAGATGGTATTTTCTCTTGGAACCAATTATGATGATAAATTATTTTTAGGAGCTACCATTGGGCTACCCGTCATTAATTATACTGAGAATAGAAACTATTTCGAAAAAAATGATAGATATACTGACAAACACAATTTTCAAAGTTTTAAAATGGATGATAAACTTACGGTCAACTCAAGCGGTATCAATTTAAAACTGGGTGCAATTTATCAACCGGCTGATTTCGTGCGTGTAGGTTTTGCATTTCATACGCCCACCTATTATGGTAATGTAAAAGATAGATTGCAAAGAACAGTTGATTTCAGCGCAAAGGAATTTTATCAAGATACAATTATAGGTTTTTCAAATAATGAAGGCTATGTAAACCAATTTAATTACTCACTTACAACCCCTTTGCGCGCCATGGTCAATGTGGCTTTCTTTATCCAGCAACGCGCCTTTATCAGCGCCGAATATGAATTTGCAGATTACAGCATGGCAACGATGTATGCTTCGAACTATAACTTTAGCGAAGAGAATAAAACCATTCAGAAGATGTACGGTTTTAGCCATATAGCTCGCATAGGAGCAGAATTTAATGTAAATCAAGTGTTTGCTGTTAGGGCAGGGTACAACTACATTTCATCT
>WQSU01000237.1 GCA_009787675.1 Lentimicrobiaceae bacterium | reverse complement strand
GTAGTTTTAAAACTTGCGCCAATATCATTGGGGGAGGCGGGCGCGTTGCCCGTGTCTTCGGTAAAACCGATGCAATATTCAAAGGTTTTGTTGAGGTCACCCGCAACAATATCATTGGTTGCGCTTAAAGACAAGTTGGAGCCGTTGGCAGCCGAGAGCCCTGTGGGTGCGGTAACCAGTGTCCACGAGCTCGTAGAGGGCGCCGTTTCACGCCGGTAAACATGAAATCTGCCGGTTACACTATTCGGATTGTTATAATTCCAGGTAATGGTAACTCTGTTATTCCACTGGTCGAAACTTGCGCTTGGCGAAGTGGGGTAGGGAATATTGGTAATGGTGCCGTTTACCGTACCGGTCACACGGGCAGTGAGCAGCCAGTTGTTCCCGCTTACGCTTGCGGTGTAGTTTTTGGCGCTGCCCGAACTGTGGTCGTAATCGGCTGTAAATGTGTAGGCTATCCTTTGGGTAGCCGACAACGTAGTGCTTGGCGAGCAGGTAAGTTGCACGTTGGAATTTACATAATTAGAGGTTCCGGAACTATAATTAGCTCCCGAAATGTTTACATTGCTGCCCCTGGTTACTTTCACGGCATAAATGCCGTTATTGGATACTTGCGGGCGCGTGCTGTTGTCGTACGCCCAGCACTCGTTGCCGCGGGTAGTGGACGCAATTGTGCCGTTGCTGCTCGTGCGGCGTTCCAAATAGTCATAAACGACGGAGTTGCCGGTCCAGGTCTCTTGCTTACTTAAAGAATTGTTGTAACAGGTACCGTGGTTCTCACCAATGGATAACCCGGATTGTGAAATATAAACCGTATTGAAAGTAAGTGTACTACCGTAGGTCAAAAAACCCACCAAAGCGCCTCTTCTATTTATAGCACTCAGATTGTCGATATTGCCAACGGTAGCCACACGGGTTAAAGTAACCGTTTTTTGCGTGAGGGAGCCGATCAGCGCGCCAACTAATTGGTGGTTGGTGCTGGGATTCTTTAATTCTAAACTTGCAAAACAGTCGGTAATATTTGTCTTAGCTTCGCTGGTAACGGAAGTGATTGCCCCGATCAACCCGCCGATAGCAATGTTTTCGTTGGCAAGTCCATTTGCTTTCATACTAACATGAGCGGAAGAGGCAGTGATACTCAGGTCGAGCGCGTACCAGTTTTCGTAATCCCATGCGCGCCCGATCAAACCGCCAAAGTACGCTCCGTCTGTTTTGCTATAACTACTCATTCGGACATGTACATTTTCAATTCTGATCGTTCCAAAGGCATCCCCCGCTAATATGCCCACAAAATGAGTTCCGTTGACGGAACTTACAGAAAGTGTCAGATTCTTAACGGTTACCGGCATGGATGCAGTTCCTCCCATTTGCCCGAAGAAACCCACATAATTAGTATTTTTCTTGCCAATGCTATCAAAACTTATGGTATATCCGCCACCGTCGAAATTCCCCATGAAAGGCTTACCATCGCCCCCTATACGATCAGGATTGCTCCAAGTTATATTGTTGGTTACCTTGTAATACTTGTCATTGTAGTTGGTATTTCCCGCATCCACGTATGTTTTTAAACTCGTTAAATCGGCGGAAGTATTAATAAGGTAGGGACTTAAGGAAGTGCCGCTCCCTCCGCTGAACTGTTGTGCTAACGCCTCAAAAGGCATGAAAATGCTGCAAAAAAACAGCACAAAAGCAATAAGCTTGAATTGACAATTAAATTTGTTGATTTTTTTCATAAATAAAATATTTTGGTTTTGAATTTTTTCGGGGGCAAAAATAAACCATTGCCATTTCAAGGCTATAGCACAGCGTACTGATTTTATAGCACAGCGTACTGAAAATTGTAGGAAATCACCGAATCATCTCATCACCGAATCATCTCATCATTCTTCGCCATCCTCCTGTATTCCGCCGGAGTGATGCGATAGCGGTCGCGAAACTGACGATAGAAGGTGCTGGCAATTTGAAACCCGCACTCTGTGGCAATCGCCTCGATGGTGTCATCGGAATGATCAAGCAGGCGCTTGGCTTCCTCTAAACGGATGTTGTTGATAAACTCCATCGGAGTTTTGCCGGCAACCGCCTTAATAGCTTCAAAAAGGGGCGTTCGGCTGGTGGCTATTTCAGAAACCAAAGTTTGGAGGTCAATATCATATTTTGAAAAATACCGGTCTTTGAGGAGATGTTCCCGCAACCGCGAAACCAAATGGCGCTGTTGGTGGGTGCCCGGTAGGCGAAACCAAATGGCGCTGTTGGTGGGTGCCCGGTAGGGACGTTGCGCGCAACGTCCCTACATCCGATGCAGGCGGAATCAATTGCGACATCCGTTCATACTGCCTGCTCATCGCCTCCAACTCTTCCGCCAAACTGTCTTGTTCTTTGATTTGGCTGTACAAGTCGCGGTTTTTCCTGAGGATGGTGCGGCTGTAGTATAACCAAATTCCTAAAGCAATGAGTAACAACCCCGAAGTTCCGAGTGTAAAGAGAAAGTAGTTTAGGTTTCGTTCCTTTTCGGCGGTTAGCTTTTCAACTTCATACTGGGTGCGAAATTCGTCAAGTTTTAAATTCGCATTTTCTATTTCTAAAGCGTGATGCATCTCATAATATTGGTCAAACTTTTCGGCTGCTTCCTCGCCACGGTTCAGACACGCCAGCAATCGAACCTGCTCAGCCTTGATTTCAAGAATGTTAAGTGTATGATTGGTGCTCTCAAAATATTGATAAAGAGAGTCGGCAACCGCAAGCGCTGCTGTATATTTTTTCTGCATTTTATACAAGTCTAATAAAGCAACTTGAAAATTAACGTGATAACTTTTGGGCAACCGGTCTAAATATGCCTCTATTTTTTTTACATAGATTTGCACTTTGTCAAACTGTTCATAATAAATATATATGTGCATATATAGACGATGAATACCAAACAACTCCGATACAATCTCTTCGCCGACACTATTGACCATTCTTTGATAAATATCCTCTATATCTGGCATCAATTGCTCCAACTCTTTATATTTATTTTGCATTTTTAAAACATCCGACAAATCCATAGCAGCCGAATTTTCATTTCTTAGATTCTGCGCTTTCCGAAAATAGGATAACGCTTGAACATAATGATCCTCTGCTTGTTCAAAGCGGTATTGGTATTTATAAACGCTGCCAAAACAACGGTGTATTGCACCCAAGGCATAAGGAGACTCTAATTCTTTGGCAAACGTGTGTAGTTCTTCTGTCTCCCGAAGCGCTTCATCATATTTCCCTTGCCGGCACAAAATAGAACCCCTCAGGGCAAACATCTCAAAAAAATCTTCATAAAACTTATTTTTCCTGGCAAACTCCATGTAGTCGGGATATGTTTTTTCAAACTGTTCAATATTATTCCAAATATAGAAATAACAGATCTGCTGCTTTCTTGCATGCGCTTCCATTTTAAGATCTTTCTGCTTTTGCGCTTCTGCAATAAACATATGGATAACCTCAGGAGCCGCTTCAGAAGTGTAAAACAAGTTGACGGTAAGCTGTTTATAAGCGTCTAATTTTTTCTTACCCTCCAAAGTTTCAACGGCATGATAAAGAGAATCATTCGCATTATTTTGCCCAACAACGCTTTTTGTGATTGAAAAACATAGGATGAGGTAGATAAGTTTCAATATAAGTTTGTTCATAAAAAATGATTTCTTAAAAAAGGCAGCAAAAATATGAAAATTCATAAAAAAAGGCTGCCCCCAAAACAGGAACAGCCTTTTGTAAATCATCGTAGAGAGGCAATGCAATGCCTCTCTACTGTGCCATGGTTTATTTCTTAACCACTTTCCTGATAACCACACCCTGTTCAGTATTAACCCTTACGAAATAAACCCCTGCAGCCAATCCCGAAACATCCATCACCA
>WQSU01000236.1 GCA_009787675.1 Lentimicrobiaceae bacterium | reverse complement strand
AATACGATGAGTGTGGTTAGCATGGATTTTGAAAATTTTTTGCAAAGATACAAAAAATTATGCAGATAAGTGAAAAAAAATAAAAAAATAAAATTACACCATCCAGTTTTTCAACGATTCAGCAAAACGCTTACTTAACTTATCGTTCTTTTTCTGTAGAATCTCTATGATNTAATCAAAAGAAATATCTGTGGCACATCCCGCTTTTGGTAGGATATAGACAATCTTTCTATCATAATTATCCGAATTTCTATTCATTCCTGCAGAACGCATACGATTTTTCAAAATTTCATATTTCTTTTTTGATTTACTTTTTTTTGAAATCGCATCAACATTGTCAATTAGACTTGGCATTTTTTCTTTATCATTAGCGTTTTTCAGATATTCGTCTTGCTTTGTTCTGCGAGAATTTTCATCCGTTTTCAGTTCGATAAAATAAATCATTTTCTTTTTTTCGGAGACAGCAACATAGTCAATTTTATTTGACAAGTTTGAGTCGTCCTTTTTTATAGGAAACTCAGGAATAATCTGTTCGTGCGTAATATTATCGCCAAACTTTTGATTGATGATTTCCGGCAAATACAAAGCAAAAAATATATCCGCTCTGCGTTCTAATTGATATGACGGAAGGTTTTTCCAATCATCGAGTAGCTTGAAAAGGGTTTTGATTTGTTTTGTTGTTGTAATCATTCTTTATAGATTTGTCCCTTGTTGTATTTGAAATTTTCAATTACATCATTATTCGGGTTACTTATGCTTCCAAAAAACTTTTCAATATCTTGCCAAGATGCACACTGTATATTTTTCACACCTGTCATTAATGCCAATTTTTTAAAATATTGTGTTATTTTTTTTGCGTCATCTTTTTCTTTTGGTATGATTGCAACGTAATAATATTGATTAGCATCTTTTATGTACTTATTACGAGCTTCTAATACAACTTTGTTCTTACCTATTTTTCTATTGTGTTTATTGATGCGCCCCTCTAAGGCCTTATCTATTAGCTCTTCATCATTGCCTTTTGATAATAGATATTTGAAATATAGTTGTATGAACAGATTTGAGGTGCTAAATTTACTGAAGAATTTCTTATACTCATTTTCTAGCGAGAAGCTTTTACCTCTTTTCCCCTCAATAAAAATGACCGTTTTTTCTTTGTCTGATATTTGTTCTGCAATAATAATCAAGTCACAATCGCCAAAATCAGAAAAAGATTGTTCAATTAAAAAAGTAAAAGAATGCGTGATGTTTGAGAATTCTCCAATATTTAAAGCATCTTTTAGAAACTTGCCAATTAAGTCTTCGTTGCCGTCCAAATAATAAACGATACTATTAAAAATTCCTCTTTCTGAATATCCGTAAATCATGTTGTTTTATTTTATGTCCGCTCCTTAACAGGCTTTAACTTATAATTTCTGCAAAGATACAAATTATTTTTAACTATTTTTTACAACGACACGTTTTGTCGCTGTCGTGTCGTATCTTTGTATTTTCAACATGTAAAAATTAAAACTATGAATACAGAAAAACAGTACATCATCCTTGCCGTTACGGTTGGCACAACCAGACACGGAACGCCTTATGCACGCTTGAAGGTAGCCGATTTAGATGCAACATTTGAAATCTCAGTATGGGACATTTCTAAAGACGAAGTGCCAACTATTGGACAGCGTGTTTATTTTACCAAAATCCAATTCAACAAAGCACCTACAATGCAAAAATGTTTCTTTAGTGCAGACAAAGAAAACTCTTATTTTTTAGATTATGATAAAAAAAATGAATTGTCGAAATTGTTGCCAACGCTTGTGCCCGAAGTCGATTGGTACGTTCTGAAGGGCATATTGTTTGTATATTGCACCGATGAAATTCTTAAGTCTGTCATCAACGAACAAATGGATCGTATGCTCGAACTTTATGCGGAGTTTCCTGCAGGAACTACCGTACATCACGCGTACAAAGGCGGTTTGCTCAATCATACCTATGAAGCATTAACTATGTTAAGTGGCATTTATCCAATGCTTTCCTTTCCTGTAAAAATCGAACACGTGATTTTGGGTTTGCTGTTTCACGATTTCGGAAAGACTTGCGAATACACAGACACGGGCGTTACGGAGGATTATTCTTTGCTCGGACACATTTATATCGGAGCAAACGAATTGAACAAAATTTTGCTCGAAAAAAATGTGAGTCCTGCCGAAATCAAGCGCATTGTTCATTGCGTTTTGGCACATCACGGCAAGATCGAACACGGCTCGCCCGTAGTGCCTTGCACCGCCGAAGCGTTCTTGGTTTTTCATTTGGATGCTCTTTCCGGACACGGCGATATTTATGCCAATGCAACGCCCGGCGAGTATAATAAATTTATTGGCACNACAGTGTTATGATTTTTCACAACGACATGTTTTGTCGTTGTAAGGTNGTATCTTTGCAGTATCAAAAACAATCATAAAGACTAAAATCATGGAAAAATCATTAGAAAGATCGCTCGTTTTGAATCGAAACGACAGAACGATAGAGGTAAAACTGCACGAAGGAAATTGGTCGCTGAACGACATGAAAGATATTAAAGACTGTTTAGAACTCGGAAATTGGCGAGAGTATAAAGTTGAAACCTACGAAGACAAAACCGTTTGTTTTACACTNACTTACGCAAGCGACATCTCAGGAGGATGGGAAAAATGGAAAGAAATGCACTCCGATTTTGANCGTTTGCAAGATCTTTTAACTCAGAAATAGGGTTTTGAGATTTTTTTGTATCTTTGTAGAGAATTAACAACCTAAAAAATAAAAAAAATGAAAAGTTATTACAGAGTGATCTTAGGATCTAAAAACAAGTATGCCCAAGAGTGCTACGACGGCAATTTTATTGGTGCTAGTTATGGTATCGGACAGGATCTTAGCAACGAACTTCCCGAAAATTGGCGAGATTTTAATGCAAAATTTATAGATATTTATTTGCAGTTGCATCCAGACCCTAATAAAACAAAAATAGGTGCAGGCTTGGCCTGTGGAGCACTATGGACAGTATGTAAAGGTATTAAAATAGGCGATATTGTGATTTCTCCTAACGGATCGGGGAATTATTATGTTGGGGAAGTCACTTCTGATTATTGTTATCAACCAAACACTGATTTGCCTCATCGCAGAGATATAAAATGGCTCCCTGATCCTATAGAACGCTCATCAATGTCCCAAAAATTACAGAACTCTTCTTCCTCCCGAACGACAGTTGCAAATATTAGTCAGTATGCAGAGGAGATAGAACAATTAATAGGCAATGTAAAACCATCAATTATTGTGTCTAATGATCCAGAAATAGAAGACCCTTCAGTGTTTGCTCTCGAAGAGCATTTGGAATTCTTTTTAGTGAAAAATTGGAAGCAAACAGAATTAGGAAAAGAATACGACATTTACGAAGAGGACGGGGAAATCGTTGGACAACAATACCCAAGCGATACAGGCCCTATAGATATTTTAGCTATTAGCAAAGATAAGAAAAGTCTATTGGTGATTGAACTCAAAAGAGGCAGAGCGAGCGATAAAGTTGTTGGGCAAATTCAGCGATATATGGGTTTTGTGAAAGAAATGGCAGAGCCAAATCAAGATGTAAAAGGGATTATTATCGCACTAGAAGATGATTTAAAGCTCAAGCGAGCTTTGTCCGTTGCTTCAAACATTGAGTTTTACAAATATGAAGTAAATTTTAAATTGATCAAGAGTTGACAACGATAAGCACCTATAGTCTTGTCGTTAAAACTCCAACCCCATCGCCCAATTCGTAAACAAGATTTCGGAATAGCCAATGTTTTCGCGGTTTACGTTGAAGGCGTCAATGATGTTTGCATCGGGTAGAAAACGGCGTAAATCTTCTACACTTTGGAGATTG
>WQSU01000235.1 GCA_009787675.1 Lentimicrobiaceae bacterium | reverse complement strand
GTTTGAAGTTGGATGCAGGTGCATTCTGCGGAAACGGCATTGCCCAGCCCGACAACGGCAAAATGGATTTCATCGGTCATCTGAAATACGACAAAAAATGGTCGAACATCACCTTTGGTGTAGGCGCTTCCATGTACTATGGTTCTGTAAGAAACAGAGATACTATGCTTTACACCATTCAAAAAGACACTGCCGGCATACACAGATGGCTTGGCGAAGAGGTGAAAGCCAACCTGAAAAATGTACGACAATACTATGGTTTTGATGCGCAGTTTGCCGTTCAAACCTCATGGGGTATTACCAACATTCGCGGCGAGGTTTTGTGGGGCGCACAGCCAACTCAAAGCGGCGACCTCACTTCCCCAAAATCGGGCACGCTACAATATAGCGCCAACTTCAATCACCTTCGCAAGTTTTGGGGTGTACACGCCTATTTTGTGCAAGACATTTACAAAACCCCGCTCACCGTTGTTTTGAAATACGCCTACATGAACCCCAACAGAAAGATTGACAATAAAGGTATTACAAATAAAACCGATTTATCTTACAACTACTTGGGTGCAGGTTTGTTAGTGCGCTGTACCTCCTATTTACGTTTGATGTGTTTTTATGAACTGCCGTTCAACACCACGCAAAACGAAATAGCGATTCCTGCAAAACCCTCTTCAGGAAAGAATAATATAGCTAATTATCAGGAACATGTGGAGGAAGGGGTATTTACTTGCAGGTTGCAGTTTAAGTTTTAAAATTACTGTTAATTTTTCCCCTCACGCCTCATCAATCTCATCCCTCAGCCGCTCCATAATAAACAGTCTGCGGTCATCATCGTTCTTTCCCATGTAAAACTCAAGCATGTCGTTCACTTTGGTTTTTTTGTCTAAAACTACGGGTTCGGCGCGCATGTTTGTCCCGATGAAGTTTTTGAACTCCTTCGGGTCAATTTCGCCAAGTCCTTTGAAGCGAGTGATTTCGGGTTTGTGTCCCAATTTCTTGATGGCGTTCTGCTTCTCTTCTTCAGAGTAACAATAAATGGTTTCCTGTTTGTTTCTTACTCTAAATAAAGGTGTTTGAAGAATGTAAACGTGTCCAGCCCTTACCAGATCAGTGAAATATTTTAAGAAAAAAGTAAGCAAAAGCAAGCGAATATGCATCCCGTCGTCGTCGGCATCAGTGGCAACGATGATGTTGTTGTAGCGCAAACCATCTAATCCGTCTTCAATGTTCAGTGCGGCTTGCAGCAGGCTAAACTCCTCATTTTCATAGATAACGCTTTTCGTTTTTTTGAAAGTGTTGAGTGGTTTTCCGCGCAAACTGAAAACGGCTTGTGTGTTTGCATCCCTTGAAGAGGTGATAGAGCCGGAAGCAGAATCACCCTCAGTGATAAAGATTTGGGTCTCAAGTCCACGTGAGTCGTTTGAATTAAAATGATATCGGCAATCGCGCAACTTGCTGTTGTGCAGGCTCACCTTCTTTTGTGTCTCTTTTGAACTTTTTTTGATACTCGCAATCTCTTTCCGTTCCTTCTCCGATTCAATTATTTTCTTCAGAATGGCATCAGCAACATCGGGGTTGATGTGCAAATATTTGTCTAATAGTTTGCCCACCATATCGTTCACATAGTTACGGATGGTTTGCCCGCCGGGTTCCATGTGCTGCGAACCTAATTTGGTTTTCGTTTGCGCTTCAAAACTGGCGTTTTTCACCTTAATGGAAAGCGCTGCCACAATGGAGTTTCTGATATCGTTTGGGTCAAAATCTTTCTTGAAAAACTCGCGTATGGTTTTCACAACCGCCTCACGGAAAGCTTGTTGATGGGTTCCACCGTAAATTGTATATTGACTGTTTACAAACGAGTAGTATTCTTCGCCGTATTTACGATTTGTGTGCACTAAGGCGCATTCAAAACCATTCTCTTTCAAGTGAATAGGAGGGTAAAGAATATCGGTAGCAACATTATTGTTAATTAAATCCAACAAACCGTTTTTAGAAAAGAATTTTTGCCCGTTACAATTGATGGTTAACCCTCTGTTCAAATACACATAGTTCCACATCATTTTCTCAATATATTCATTATACCAATGAAAATTAACAAATAATGATTTGTCCGGGGCAAAAGAGATGCTCGTTCCGTTGGGTTCTTTGGTGGGTTCTATATTGTTTTCCAGCACCTTCAGTCCTTCGGAAAACTCCGCGCTTTTTTGTTTTCCATCCACAAAGCAATGCACTCTAAAAAAGGTGGATAGAGCGTTTACGGCTTTCACGCCCACGCCGTTCATGCCAATGGCGGTATCGTAGGCGTCGCTGTCGTTAAATTTCCCGCCGGTATTGATTTTTGAGACGCAATCCACCATCTTTTTAAGGGGGATGCCGCGCCCGAAGTCACGCACAGTTACTTTGTCTTCTTTAATAGATATTTCAATACTTTTTCCGAACCCGCGCATAAACTCATCAATGCAGTTGTCTAACACCTCTTTAAGCAATACGTAAATGCCATCGTCGTGTGCCGAGCCGTCTCCAAGTTTACCGATATACATTCCGGGACGTTCGCGAATATGTACATTCCAATCCAACGATTTAATGCTATCTTCCGAATAATTAGACATATAGAGCAATATATTAGTGCAGCGCAAATATAAATATATTTGAAAATCTAAATCTTAAATTCCCTCTTTTCCATGACAATTCTTATACTTCTTCCCACTTCCACATGGGCAGGGGTCGTTTCTTCCCACCTTCTTCTCCACGCGCACAGGTGCTCTACCCTTGCCGCCAATCACTTGTCTGCCGCCCACCTCACTTCTTCCGGTTTGCAGCTGGCGCGCCTCAGATTGCGGCAGTTGCGCTTCGCGCACTTGGGCGTGTTGTTGCTCTACCGGCAATCCGCCTTTGTTCAGGAAGGAAACAATCTCTTCATTAATCTTTTCCAATAAGGTGTCGAAAAGATTGAAAGATTCTAATTTATAGATTAATAAAGGATCTTTTTGTTCATAAGAGGCGTTTTGTACCGACTGTTTCAAGTCGTCCATTTCGCGCAAATGTTCTTTCCACGCATTGTCGATAACGGCTAACGTAATTCCTTTTTCAATGGAAAGTCCAATTTCACGTCCTTGTGTTTCGTAGCATTTTTTCAAGGGCGTTACCACATTGAGGGTTTTCACGCCGTCGGTAATGGGGATGGCAATGTTGGCAAAACGTTCACCGTTATCCAAATAAACGCGCTCAATTACGGGAAATGCTTGTTTGCAAAGCAGCTGTTGTCTAACTTTATAGTTTTCAAATACTTTATCATACAAGTCTTCAATCAGTTTCTGGATTTTTTCTTGAAAAAACTCTTCTTGCGTAAAAGGCACTTCGCAACCGAATGTGGTGATTACATCTTGTTCAAAACCCTCATAATCTTTTGAATTATAATTTCTTTCAACAATTTTTACACAGACATCGTAAAACATATCGGAAATATCAATTGCCAGTTTGTCTCCAAAAAGGGCATTTCTTCTTTTTCGGTAAATAGTTTCGCGTTGTTTGTTCATCACATCGTCGTATTCAAGCAAACGTTTACGTATGCCGAAGTTGTTCTCTTCCACTTTTTTCTGGGCACGTTCGATAGATTTGGAGATCATGCTGTGCTGAATCACCTCACCGTCTTGTAAGCCAATACGGTCCATAATTTTAGAAATACGCTCAGAGCCGAACAAGCGCATCAAGTCATCTTCCAAAGAGACAAAGAATTGAGAGCTACCTGGGTCTCCCTGACGTCCTGAACGACCACGCAACTGCCTGTCCACACGGCGCGAATCGTGCCGCTCCGTACCAATGATGGCAAGCCCGCCTTTTTCCTTGATGCCGGGTCCCAACTTGATGTCGGTACCACGACCCGCCATGTTGGTAGAA
>WQSU01000234.1 GCA_009787675.1 Lentimicrobiaceae bacterium | reverse complement strand
TGAATCCGACGCTCTAACCATCTGAGCTACCCCGCCGTTTTTGAGGGGTGCAAAAATATATTATTTTCGCAAAAATTTTTAATCTTATGAAAATTCCACCCTCAGAATTGCCTTTACAACCCAATGGAGCTATTTATCACATTGGTATTCACCCAGATAACTTAGCAGATAAAATTGTATTAGTGGGCGATCCTGGCCGCGTTGCCACCATCTCAGACAAGTTCGATAGTGTTGAGTTTAGACATTTTCACAGAGAATTGACGACTCACACAGGGTATTACAAGAACAAAAGAATTTCAGTCGTATCTACCGGTATGGGAACAGATAATATTGATATTGTCTTGACAGAATTGGATGCATTAGCCAATGTTGATTTGCAAAAGATGGAACAAAAAGCTGAGCATAAAACACTAACAATGGTGCGTATAGGCACTTGTGGCGCCATTCAAAAAGATATTCCGGCGGGTTCTTATATTGCTGCCAAACAGGGCTTCGGGTTCGATGGATTGCTACAGTTCTATAAACATGATTCTACCGGATATGAGGATTTAGTATCTCATTTTGTAAAATTTACTGATTGGAGCGAACGCCTGCCTTACCCGTATTGTACTCCTGCCGACGAAACGCTTTTGAACACAATTGCTTTTGATATGGTGCAGGGCATTACCGCCAGTGCACCCGGTTTCTTTGGTCCGCAAGGCAGAGCTGTGCGTGCAGCATTAGCCTATCCGAATTTGAATGCGAAAATTGAAGAATTTGTATATAAAAATCAACGTATTACAAATTTGGAAATGGAGTGTTCCGCCATTTATGGATTAGGCAATTTGCTTGGACATAGAACACTAACCGTTTGTTTGGCAATTGCCAATCGGGTTACTCACCAGTTTTTAAACGATTACAATAATGAAATGGACAGCTTAATCAATAAAGTACTTGACAGAATATGAGCGCAATCACCCTTTTAATTTTAGCCGCCGGAATGGGCAGTCGCTACGGCGGAATGAAACAGTTGGATGAATTAGGACCCAATGGAGAAACAATCATGGACTATTCTGTAGATGACGCTATTGCAGCAGGATTTACCAAAGTGGTCTTTGTGATTAGAAAAAGTATGCAAGAGGCTTTTACGCTTCAAATATTGTCGAAATATAAGCATAAAATAGCGTGTGAATGTGTCTATCAAGAGTTGGATGCATTACCAAAGGGGTTTCAGAATCATCCGGAGCGAGAGAAACCATACGGCACGGCACACGCAATTCTTGTGGCTAAAGATGCTATCAAAGAGCCATTTGCCGTCATTAATGCAGATGATTTTTACAGTCGAAAGGCATTTGTAGCTATGGCTGATTTTTTGCGCCAGCCCATTTCCTGTGATAAACCGCTTTTTGCCATGATTGGCTATCAACTAAAAAACACACTTTCGGAGCATGGTACGGTAGCACGCGGTGTGTGCCAAACCAATGAAAATAAAGAACTCGTCTCTATCACAGAAATGACTAAAATTCAACGAGAAAAAAATCTAATTTACAATATGGATGAAAAGGGTAGGATAAAACTCACCGGCGAAGAACCTGTCTCTATGAATTTTTGGGGATTTACGCCTTACTTTTTCTCTTTTTTAAACGAACTTTTTATTGATTTTTTGAAAGAAAACAATAGCAACCCCAAATCAGAATTCCCTATCCCCACTGCCATCAATTATTTTATCACAAACGATTTAGCTACCATAAAAATTATTGATTGTGATGCCGAATGGTTCGGCGTAACCTACCAAGCGGATAAAGTTTGGGTAATGGAAAAATTAGCATTAATACATATTGCAGATCTATTTCATAATAAAAGTTAAAAATGCAATATCATTAAAATCTCTGTTTTTCAACCTGTCAATACGATAAAAATATATTTTCGCACTTCAAAAAAATCCGTTAAATCACTATAAAAAACGGTTGAAATTATTTCGTTTCTTCCCTATTCTATTTTAATACGGATTTTTAATTTTGATAATCAATTAATTACATTCCATCTATGAGTATTAAAGGAACAAAAACCGAACAAAATTTATTAAAAGCGTTTGCCGGTGAATCACAGGCACGTAACCGTTACACTTTCTTTGCAGGAAAAGCCCGTAAAGAAGGCTTTGAGCAAATTGCAGCCTTTTTTGAAGAAACAGCTTCACAAGAAAAAGAACATGCTAAACTTTTCTTCAAATTTCTTGAAGGGGGTATGGTAGAAATCACTGCTACATTTCCTGCCGGAGTAATTGGCAGCACCGCAGAAAATCTGCTTGCTTCTGCCGAAGGCGAACATGAAGAATGGGATTTGCTATATCCTGAATTTGCGCGCATTGCGGAAGAAGAAGGATTCCCAAAGGTTGCCACTGCCTTTAAATTAGTAGCTACCGTTGAACAAAGACACGAAAAACGCTATCGCACGCTGCTGCAAAATGTTGAAAACGAAAAAGTTTTCAAACGTGCAGAAAATATGGTATGGGCATGCAGAAATTGTGGCTATCTGCATTACGGTGATATAGCCCCCGAAATGTGCCCGTGTTGCTTACACCCTCAGGCATATTTTGAGTTGAAAATGGACAATTTTTAATAATGATTAAAACTATTACTTTTCTACAAAGCGAGGTGGATTGGCGTAAGGCGCCACCACCTTCGTTACCTGAATATGCATTTATTGGACGTTCCAATGTGGGGAAATCCTCTTTAATCAATATGATGGCAAATAATAAGTCAATTGCAAAAACTTCCTCAAGACCCGGAAAAACCCAAACAATCAACCATTTTTTGGTAAATAATGCGTGGTATTTGGTGGATTTGCCGGGCTATGGTTACGCAAAAATATCGAAAACCATGCGAGAGAAATGGGTGAAGATGATTAACGATTACCTCGTATTGCGAGAGAATTTACAAATAGTTTTTGTGCTGATTGACTCCCGTTTAGAGCCTCAGAAAATTGATTTGGAGTTTGTTGATTCTTTAGGTGAAAAGCAGATGCCCTTTGCGCTCATTTTTACAAAATCTGATAAACTTTCAGCATTGCGTACCTCTCAAAATGTAGATGCCTTTAAACAGGCAATGATGGAAACTTGGGACGAGTTACCGCCCATCTTTGTGTCTTCTGCCATTAACGGAAAAGGAAGAACGGAAATTATTGATTATATTGAAACTGTTAATTCTCAAATTCACTAATTTAATAATTTAAAGGTTTAAAAATTTAAAGATTTAAAGATTTAATAATTTAAAGATTATAGGATTTGATCATCTCATCATCTCATCATCAAATCATCTCATCATCTAATCATCTAATCATCTCATCATCTCATCAGTTAAAGACTCTTAATCCCAATAATCTCCCTCACTTGACGTACTGTTTTGGAAGCGCTTTCGTGTGCTTTTTCTGCGCCTTGCCGAGCCACGCGGCTCAGATAGTCGTTATTGCTGCGCAGTTCCAATATTCTTTCGTAGATAGGTGAAATAAAGGCGATCATATCGGCAGCTAACTGCTTTTTCATGTCGCCGTAGCGAATTTGACAGAGGTTGTACTGTTCTTCAAAAAACTGTAAGGTTTCTGGCGCCGACACCGCTTTCATCAGTTGAAAGATATTTTCAATGGCTTGTGGTTTTTCTTGGTTGGGTTCTGTAGGACCTGAGTCGGTAACGGCTTTCATCACTTTTTTGCGCACTGTTTCAGGGTCATCGGAAAGATAAACACAGGAAAGTTCGTTATCCGATTTCGACATTTTGGTGGAACCGTCCAAGCCGGGGATTTTCACTAACTCGTTGCCAAAGTTGTAAGCCACTGGCAGCTTGAAAAAATCTGTTCCATAGGTATAGTTAAAACGTTGTGCAAAATCGCGGGTCATCTCCAAATGTTGTTCCTGATCTTTTCCCACCGGCACTTTATCGGCTTGATGAATCAGAATAT
>WQSU01000233.1 GCA_009787675.1 Lentimicrobiaceae bacterium | reverse complement strand
AAAACCGTTCTCGTCAAAGAAGCCATTAATCCATGGCCCGGCGCGGTCAGGGGTGCCGGTGATGTTGATTTCGTCACCGCGAGTGCGGAACACGAAGTAATCGCTGGGCGGCATGGTGTTGCGCTGATTTCTGCCAGCACGGGCATGGTGGTGTTGATTGTTCCGGTAGGCAACAAATAATTTTACAACAAAACGAAACAATGCCATCGGGGAACAACATCTCCGACGGCATTGTTAAATAACATAAATTAATGATATACTTAGTTAAACTGTAGCATAAATTAGTCCAAAGAATACACCGCCAAAAACAGCATATACGGCACTCATAATGAGTAGATATTTTATGTTTCCTACCCTCGGCGTGAGTTTTGCAATACATTATTAGCGGCATGAGCCACGACTGCCGGCCAAATGCTTCCGGTAAAAAGAACCAGCCAACCAAAAACCGCGCTCATTGAAATGGTGCCGATTATAAAGAAAATAAATGCCGTGAGTTTAGGGGTTTTTCGTATCATTCAAGCCCGCTAAATTTATTGGAAGATGCCAAAATCCCCAAATGATGCCGAGCAGTAAGATTCCCCACATCGATCCAAATTCATTAATCAAAAAGGGCTGTAGAACACATTGGTAAAGCAAAGTAACAATGAAAGCTAACCCCCACATCCCGAGGNGCACGGGCAAAATGCCCAGCGCGTTCCAGTCCAACGGCACTTGCCCAATGATGATAAACACCAAAAGTATAAAACTTGGTGAAAGCATACATAGCATCAACAGCCGTTGAGATGTTTTCCCCATATTTTCCCCATCCATTTTATGCCCTGGGGATAAAAAAATTGCGGCAATCTGTATAATATACGCTACAACAAAAGCCGTGATAATAAAGAAAATATACGGCATATCAGTTTCCCCTTTCTTCAATATCGCGCAATACTTCTTTCACTTCATCGCTTGCCGTCAGTTTGCCATACACTTTACACGATAAAATAATCTGCCGGATTTCTTCCGGTGTGATGCCCTTGGCAATGTTGTACAACCCAATGACGCGAACATGGAATTTTTTTCTTTTGGCAATTAAGCGGGTCACTTCACCTTTAAGATATTCCGGCTCAAGGAATTGCCGGAAATCAGAGGCGTAACCCTCCAATGTTTTACGTGCGGCCGAGCGCATAAAATCCGAGCGGCCATCAAACAAACCTCTTTCCACTAACAAGTCAATTTGCCCTAGCTCCGTCGGACTTAGATTTACAGATGCTTTTTCGGTTTTCATAATGCCTCCCTAAAGATTTGATATAGATTCCGTTTGGAATCTATATCAAATACAATATGAATCCTCTGTGTTGTCAACTTTTTTTCTTTCTTTCAAAACCCTTCTCAACCTCGCCATTCACAATAAAAAACGGTTGCAACATCTGTACAATCGTTTAACGACATTTAATTTGTTACATCTTGTATCCGTTTTCAACAATAAATATCAGACATCAAACACTTTAACAATATACTTTTTATGCTTCATCAACTTGTGCGAAAAATCCACGGTTGCTCTCGCGGTCGCGTTCATCGGCTGATGAAACAGGCGAAAATTCAATCGTGCCGCAAAAGGGCATACCGTTGCACCACGAATTCAAAACACAACAATCCCATTGCCAATAATCTTTTAATGAGAAACTTCTCGTGTGACAAGCCGAATCGCGCTTGAGTGGGAGACATAACCTATGTTCCAACCGGGGAAGGTTGGCTGTATGTCGCAATCGTCAAGGATTTATGCACCAAAAAAGTTGTTGGTTATGCNTTCGGTAAGCGCATTGATTCCGCTTTGACCATCGCCACGCTCAAAATGGCAATTAGGCGGCAAAAACCCCCGGCGGGTTGCATTTTCCACTCCGACAGGGGCGTTCAGTACACTTCAAAAGCATTTGGCAAAGTCATTGCCGCACATGAAATCGTCCAAAGTATGTCGCGCAAAGGCGACCCTTACGATAATAGTGCCCGAAAGCAAAAAGCGTGAACCGTTGCTGAAAATTTCTTTTCTTGTCTTAAATGTGAGTGCGTACACTTGAACCACTTTTTGTCGCGCTCAACTGCCAACAATGAAATGTTCCGTTACATTGAGGGCTTTTACAATTCCATCCGCCCTCATTCCGGCATCGGATGGCTTTCGCCCAATGTTTTTGAATCATCTTTTTTCTTGAATCATTACGCTCTTTCAAAAACTGCTGCTTAACTTGTCGTTTCTTTCGTATTTTGTTTCTTTCTTACTGTCCGCGAAGTCGGGAATGCCACAGTCGCTATAAAAGCTACTATAGGGACAATGAATTTACGCCTTAATTTGAAATTGAAAGATTCCGATTAGGATAGTCAATTACTAAAGTTTTACCGTTGGCAATATCACTACCCAACACGCCGGATTGCACAAAGGTTTTTGACAAACTGTATTCACGTTCGGGGTAAAGCACGGCATTATTTATAATAAATAATATACTACTCATATACGCCTCAATACACGGGATAATTGCGCCCGATATTTCTTCAACTGTACCCGTAGCGAATGTTTCTGTTGTAAATCGTTCAAGTTTTTCAACATCAAAAAAGTGATTCATACATTTTCCAAATTGTGTTGCACCTGCTCCGCTATCTAAGCCCATCACTACATTTTTATTGTCGATTTTTACATTAACCATTGGGAAAAAATCACAACACATATTTTGGGGCTTATTTTCGGCTTTTGACGCTTCAATACGGACGCACCTATCTCGATAATTGATTGTCCAGCATAAATTTTTGATAATTTCCCATCCGATTTTTCCATTTATCTGCGGTATTTCAGGGTCGCCCGTATCATACGCACTGTCAGGCACTACAACACATGATTTATTCTTAAATTCGCTGTTGCCAACCATAAAGCTGTCTATAGTCGCATATTGGGTCGTAATTGTATTTTCAAGCGGCGTTTCTGCTTCCACGGATTTGTCGCTTATAATAATGCCGCATTTTTTAGCAACGGATTCCGATACCATAGTAAGCATTGCGCCTGTATCAATGAGTAGCTCAACATCAACCCCATTTATCTGTACGCAAACCGCAGGCAAATCTGCCATTGCAGGGGGCATGGGTAAATCTTTGGGAATTTGCGATAAAACCACCGTCATATTTTTTGTATCATAAACGTTAATTTGCTGTTCTTCTTCATCATTTCGTGGAATATTGAATTGAACAAGGTCGTTAAAGCGGTCTTGCCATAACAATAACGGAAATAATAAATCTGTGGCATATCCCTTTATTTCCGCATTTTGTGTACTTCCATGCAGATTTCTTAAAATTTCCTCGGCTGTTTTTTCATCAGCACGCAAAAATGCTTTTGCCGCTTCGTATAACTGTTTTTGTTCGTTGCTACACCCTGTAATGTCAAAATCACTGTGGGGCAAATTACTAATTTTTTCAAAGAAACTCATTTTTGTTCCTCCTTTAGTTTTTGTATTAAATTTTGAAAGCGTTGATTTTCATGCAGGGCAAAAAAAGCAGGGTGACTGATTACTGTATTTGTTATTTCTAGTCTTACTGACTGTTCATCACGAGGAATTTCCGGCATACCGAAAGGGCGTTCATTTAATTGTTTGTTATGAATTTCATCAATTAGGGTGAAAAAATTATCTCCCTTAACGACCAAAGGAAAAATGTCGCCCGTTGCAACCTCGGTATATGCTTCCAACATATCAAGAGCTTTTTCTGTATTTCTGATTGTTACATATCCGTCTGCGGCAGTTAAATAAAAAGGTAAAATGCTTATAGGACTAAGTTTTTTTGCATTGAAAAGTTCAATTAAAATAATGGTGCGTCTGCATATTTCGTCAAAGTGGCTTACATCATCGGTACAGATTGCTAAGTAAGACGGCATATCATATAAAAGAGAAATCATACTATCTAAAATACCTTCTTGTAGCGTAGCTTTGGCTTCTTTTG
>WQSU01000232.1 GCA_009787675.1 Lentimicrobiaceae bacterium | reverse complement strand
TTTTGGCTCTTCTGCTTTCGGCTTTTTGCTTTCAGCTTTCTCCTTTTTCACTTCTGCCTTCGGTTCTTCCGCAACCGTCCCTTTCGTCAAATCTATACATTTTCCACCGGCTTTTTCGATGGCTTCTTTGGCGGATTGGGAGAATGCGTGGGCGGTAACGGTGAGTTTGGTGTTGAGTTCGCCGTTGCCGAGTATTTTAATTTTATCTTTTAATGAAATAAGTCCATTGGCTTTCATCAACTCCAACGTAATTTCAGACTGTTGGGTTTTGTCGGCTAACATTTGTAATGTTCTCAAATTGATAGGACTGTATTCAACGCGGTTGATATTTTTGAAACCTCTTTTGGGTAGCAATCTATAGATGGGCATTTGACCGCCTTCGAAACCAATCTTGCGGCTGTATCCTGAGCGGGATTGCGCACCTTTGTGACCTTTTGTAGAAGTGCCGCCTTTGCCTGATCCCTGACCTCTACCAATTCTTTTCGATAATTGCGTTGCGTTTTCCGCTGGCTTTAATTCATGTAATTTCATCGTAGTTATCTTTGTTTATCTGTTTATTCGTTATTTTTTATTGTTATTTGTTAACTCATTAAGTCTTAAATATTTAAACTTTAAACCTTAAATTTTGAACTTTAAATTTCCTCTACCGTTACCAAATGTTTCACCTTTTCCACAATTCCCAGAATTTGCGGGGTAGGGGTATGTTCTACGGTTTGGTGCATTTTGCGAAGACCAAGCGCTTGCATGGAGCGTTTTTGTTTTTCGGGTCTGTCGATGGTGCTTTTCACTTGTGTAATTTTAATCTTTTTCATCGCTTCTTTTTCTATAATTGATATTAATTTTTGACTATAAAACAAAAAAAATAGCAGCTTTTTCGGAGAAATTGCAACTATTTAATCTCATTAATGCACGATATAATTCACCCTCTTCAATCCAACCAAAAATTATATACGTTCCGTGAAATTAAGATAGTTACGAGTTTATTTGAGTAGTTTCTTAGTAGTTTTTTATTCGTTTTCTTATTCACTTCAAAAGGACGGCAAAAATAGAATTTTTTTAATATGAACAATGTGGGGTTTTATTTTTTTAATTTTTTTACGATAATTCGACATCCTATTTGGTTCATTTTTTTGTGTAAATAGTTTCTAAAATACTTATAATGAAATATTTATACTACAACATGCACTGCAAATATACACTTCAAAAAGCGTTTGTCAAGAGGCAGTGAAAAATAATAGCACTCAAAAAAGAATTAAACTTTTTTTGTCAAGGAGCATATAATTTTCAATCATGCTTAGATGTAATTTTCGCTTAGTTTTTCATTTCAAAAAATAGAATAATTTTGCACCGAAAATTTATTGAAACTGTATTATGGAAATTACCATAGAAAAAAAAAAGAACAGGAAATATTGCAGGGAGCAAAAAATGAAAAAGAATTTGTTTTATTAAATGAATACACGTTTAGGAATGTCTCCAAATTGTAATAAATATAAAACCTGAATAAGATTATTGTTTAACCTTTTTTACTACCCCCATGAGTATCCCCGAACGCACCCTCCTGATACTGGCTCAAAAGATAAATCCCCATTTTTCCCGCATTGAGAAATTGCCTCAATCCGGTTCGCATAGACAATATTTTAGAATATTTTCAGAAAGAGAAACAATAATTGGAGTTTATAATAAGGATGTAAAAGAAAATAGCGCCTTTTTTTCTTTTACTCGCTTCTTTTTAACACAAAACATCAATGTGCCCAAAATTGTTACGGTTGATGAAACGCAACAGTATTATCTTTTGGAAGATTTAGGCGATGAAACGCTCTTTTCATTTTTAACATCTCATAGAAAAAATGAAATAATTGAGGAAAAGGTAATTGACTATTATAAGAAGGTGTTGCAGCAGTTGCCGCTGTTGCAACTCACCGGAAAGAGAGGAATTGACTTTTCTGTATGCTATCCGCGTTTTGCATTCGATAAGCAATCTATGTTATGGGACTTGAATTATTTTAAATATTACTTTTTGAAATTGGTAAACATCCCTTTCGATGAACAGCTTTTAGAAGATGATTTTCACCGTTTTATTGATTTTTTGATGGAACCGGACAGCGATTATTTTATGTTTCGTGATTTTCAGTCGCGGAACATAATGCTCGCCCACGGCGAACCTTATTTTATAGATTATCAAGGCGGTAGAAAAGGCGCGCTGCAATACGACGTGGCTTCCTTGCTCTACGATGGCAAAGCCGACCTCTCGCCTCAATGGAGAGAAGAATTATTGCAGTTTTATTTGGATGAATTGTCAAACCATATTACTTTCAATAAGACAGAGTTTTGTAAATATTTCTACGGTTTTGTATTGATACGTATCTTGCAAGCGCTTGGAACTTATGGATTCAGAGGTTATTACGAGAAGAAGTCTCATTTTCTATTAAGCATTCCGTTTGCCGTAAAAAACTTGATTGATCTATTGCCCAAATTTGAGTTTGGCGCTCACATCCCCACATTAATTGGTGTGATAGAACAAATTACAAAATCCGACATGGTGGCTGCATGCGCACTACCGGAAAATATGCTGACGGTAACCGTTACCAGTTTTTCCTACAAAAAAGGAGTTCCTCAAGATTTAACTTCCAACGGCGGCGGCTTTGTGTTCGATTGCCGCGCACTACCCAACCCCGGACGTTTTCCCGAATATAAAAACGCAACAGGAAAAGACAAAGCGGTGATTGATTATTTGGAAAACTTTCCTGAAGTGGCGCGTTTTCAAGAATTGACCGCCCAATTGATCTCTCAGTCCGTGGATAACTATTTGGAACGCAAATTTTCGCATCTCATGGTGAATTTTGGTTGCACGGGTGGGCAGCACCGCTCCGTTTATTTTGCCGAAAGAATGGTGGCATATCTCAAAAAAGAGTATCCCAATGTGAATGTGAAGTTAACAAACTTTAACATACTTGTTTTTACATTATTTTATTTATTACTTTCGCACTCAGGAAGTTGAATATGTAAAATAATATAACATATTGAAATATATTTCTATTTTTGCTGCCCAATAATAAAACATAATAAATCTTTTACCCATAAATCCTTTCACAATGAAAAAAGTTTACATAGTATCAGCAAAACGCACCCCGATAGGGAAGATGTTTGGCTCTTTATCCAATTTTACGCCTGCGGAGTTAGCTGCAGTAGTCATCAAAAATATTTTAACAGAAACCGGAGTTGATCCTAACCAGATTGATGAAGTGATTGGTGGAAATGTGCTTACAGCCGGTCAAGGACAAGGCGTAATTCGGCAAGCTGCCGTAAAAGCAGGTGTTCCCGTTGAAGTTCCTGCCTACGGCATTAACATGGTGTGTGGCAGCGGCTTAAAAGCAGTGATGACCGCCTACAACGATATCTTAACAGGCGATGCCGACCTCGTGCTGGCAGGGGGCACTGAAGTGATGTCAAACTCCGGCTTCGTGATGAACAGTGCACTTAGAAACGGCGTCAAAATGGGAAATATTACCGCTGTAGATCACATGGTGAACGACGGATTGACCGACGCTTTTGGAGGTTACCACATGGGAATTACTGCGGAAAACATAGCGGAAAAATTTGGCATTTCAAGAGAAGAACAAGATCAGTTTGCTATCTTCTCTCAAAAAAAAGCGATTACCGCTGTGGATGCCGGAAAATTTGTGAATGAAATTGTTCCGGTTGAAATCGTTTCAAAAAAAGAAACCATAGTTTTTGATACAGACGAATACCCCAATCGCACTACAAGCCTTGAAAAATTGGCTGCACTGAAACCTGCATTTAAAAAAGAGGGCACAGTAACCGCCGGAAATGCCTCAGGCATAAACGACGGCGCCTCTTTCGTTCTCGTGGCTTCCGAAGAAAAAATGAAAGAATTGGGATTGAAACCGTTGGCAGAAATTATCGCTACCGGACAGGGCGGGGTAGATCCCTCAGTGATGGGATTGGGTCCT
>WQSU01000231.1 GCA_009787675.1 Lentimicrobiaceae bacterium | reverse complement strand
ACTCTTCAAACCGTTTATTATTCGTAAACTGTTGGAAAGAGGTTTGGTGAAAACCGTTAAGTCTGCCAAGAAAATTGTGGACAAAAAAGAGCCGATTGTTTGGGAAATCTTGGAAAATATAATGAAAGGGCATCCGGTGTTACTGAACCGTGCTCCTACATTGCACAGGCTTGGTATTCAAGCATTTCAACCCCGTTTGGTGGAAGGGAAGGCTATTCGTTTGCACCCGCTTACCTGTACGGCTTTCAACGCCGACTTTGACGGCGACCAAATGGCAGTGCACGTGCCGCTGGGCAATGCCGCCGTTTTGGAAGCGCAAATGCTGATGCTTGCTTCTCACAACATCTTGAATCCTGCTAACGGAGCGCCTGTTACCGTACCGTCTCAAGACATGGTGTTAGGGCTCTATTACATTACCAAAGAGTTGAAATCTATGCCCGGCGCTCCCGTGCTTGGTGAAGGAAAAATATTCTATTCTCCAGAAGAAGTGATTATTGCTTATAATGAAAAGCGTGTTCATTTGAACGCCATCATCGAATGTAGAGTAAATCTAAAAGGAGATGGCAAAATGGTGCGTATTAAAACCACAGTAGGAAGAGTAATCTTCAACCAGGTGGTTCCACCGGAATATGGTTATGTAAATGAACTCCTAACTAAAAAATCGCTCCGCGATATTATTGGAGAAGTGTTGATTAAATCAGGAAACGCTAAAACTGCAAAATTCCTTGACGATATTATGGGCTTGGGATTCCGCATGGCTTTTGAAGGCGGACTGTCGTTCAACATTGGCGATGTAATTATTCCGAAAGAGAAATCAGCGCTCATTGCTGAATCGAATGAAAAAATTGAAGAAATTACCACCAACTATAACATGGGTTGGATTACCAACAACGAGCGTTATAATCAGGTAGTAGATATTTGGTCGAACACCACTCGTCGTTTGAATGATTTGTTATTGAGACAAATAGAAGAAGACAGACAAGGTTTCAACCCTGTTCACATGATGCGTCACTCAGGGGCTCGTGGATCTTCCGAGCAGGTGCGTCAGCTCTCCGGTATGCGTGGATTGATGGCAAAACCAACTAAAGCAGGTGCAGGCGGTGGCGAAATTATTGAAAACCCCATCTTGTCAAACTTTAAAGAGGGACTTTCTGTATTGGAGTACTTCATCTCTACGCACGGTGCTCGTAAAGGTTTGGCAGATACAGCGTTAAAAACTGCTGATGCCGGTTACTTAACCCGTCGTCTCGTGGACGTTTCCCACGACGTAATTATTACTGAAGAGGATTGCGGAACATTACGCGGTATGGTGATTAGCGCTTTAAAGAAAAATGAAGAAATTGTGGAGACATTGGCAGACAGACTCTTAGGTCGTGTTACACTCCACGATGTGTATAATCCGCTTACCGGCGAAATTATTGTTAAAGCCGGCGAAGAGTTGAATGAAGAATATTGCAAAAAAATAGCAGAATCTCCAATTGAAGAAGTGGAGATTCGTTCCGTACCCACTTGCGAAGCAAAAGTGGGCGTGTGCCAGAAATGCTACGGCAGAAACTTGGCTACTGGAAAGATGGTGCAAATGGGCGAAGCAGTAGGTATTATCGCAGCGCAGTCCATTGGTGAGCCGGGTACGCAGTTAACACTCCGTACGTTCCACGTTGGAGGGGTTGCCGGTAACGTTGCCGCAAACAGCAAAATTGAAGCTAAATACGACGGTGTATTAAGCATTGATGAACTGCGTAGCTTGGATAAAATTGATGAGCATGGAAGTCATTACTTTAAAGTAATCGGTCGTTCGGCAGAAATGAAAATCATAGACCTGAAAACAGGTGTGGCATTATCTTCCGCAAATATTCCGTATTCTTCCAATCTGTATTACAAACACGGCGACAAAGTGAAGAAAGGCGATGTGATTGCTGACTGGGATCCGTTTAATGCCCTAATCCTCTCTGATGTACCGGGAACTATTGATTATCAAGATATTATTGAAGGCGTTACCTATAGAGTGGAAATTGACGAACAAACAAATATCCGCGACAAGGTGATTATTGACAGCCGTTTAAAAGTGCGTAATCCTGCTATTCTTATTCTTGACGAGAATGGAGAATTGATCAAGACTTTTGATATTCCGGTGGGCGCTCGTTTGGCTGTTGAAGTGGGACAAAAGATTGATTCAGGTGAAATTCTCGTTAAAATACCGAGAGCATTTGGAAAATCAGGCGACATCACGGGAGGTCTTCCCCGCGTTACAGAGTTGTTTGAAGCACGTAACCCGTCAGACCCTGCTGTGGTATCTGAAATTGATGGTATCGTTCAGTTCGACAAGAAATTAAAGAGAGGTAACCGTTCCGTTAGAGTGATTTCAAAAACAAATGAAGAAAAATCATACCTCATCCCAACTTCCAAACAGATTTTAGTACAGGAAAACGACTACGTGAAAGCAGGCACCCCGCTTTCGGAAGGCGTTTTGACTCCCGCTGACATCTTGAATATCAAGGGACCTATGAAAGTGCAGGAGTATATTGTGAATGAAATTCAGGAAGTATATCGTTTACAAGGGGTAAAAATCAACGACAAGCATTTTGAAGTGATTGTGCGCCAGATGATGCGTAAAATGGAAATTGATGATCCGGGTGATACGAAATTCTTGCAAGACGAATTGGTTAACAAAATTGATTTCCAAGAAGAAAACGATATGATTTGGGAAAAGAAAGTGGTTGTAGATGCAGGGGATTCCGCGGACTTTAATAAAGGACAAATTATCAACGCTAAACGTTTACGTGATGAGAACTCTATGTTGAAACGTAAAGACATGCGTTTGGTAGAAGTGCGCGATGCCCGTCCGGCAACTGGTCGCCCTGTATTACAAGGAATTACACGTGCTTCTCTGCAAACCCGCAGTTTTATTTCTGCCGCTTCTTTCCAGGAAACTACCAAAGTATTGACGGAAGCTGCCATCAACGCCAAAACCGATACGTTGGCAGGTATGAAGGAAAACGTGATTGTGGGACACCTCATTCCTGCAGGAACAGGATTAAAAGAATACCAAGGTATTCAGGTAAGTTCCAAAGAAGAATATGAAACATTAATGGCTTCAAAAATTTAATTTATGCAACAACAACAAGAACAAAAAATTGATATCCACTTAACCGATGAGGTTGCGCAGGGCGTTTACTCCAACTTGGCGATAATCACTCATTCACATGCCGAATTTATTTTGGATTTTGTGTCTCTCATGCCTGGTCTTCCGAAAGGAACAGTACGCTCACGCATCATCCTCACTCCGCAAAATGCTAAACGCTTGTTGTTTGCTTTACAAGACAATATGCAAAAATTTGAAGCAAAAAACGGAAAGATTGTGGATACCCAACAAGAGGTGATCCCTATCTTGGGAAATACTGGGGGAAAAGCTTAGATTATTGAATATTAAGCAATTTTGCATATTCCAAAGCGGCTGATTTTTTAATACAATTTTTATGTACAAAATAGAGATTCACCCTATCTTAGAAATTCCTAAGAGCAAAGAAGTTACATTTTTTTTTAATGGAAAAGAAGTGGTTGGACATGCCGACTATACCATTGCGTCAGCGTTGCATCAGGCGGGGTTTCCCATTCACAGCCATAGTTTAGACGGTCGCGAGCGCAGTTTAGAGTGCGGCATCGGCAAGTGCGGCGCCTGCGAAATGCTGGTGGACGGGAAGATTAAGAGGATATGCATCACTAAAGTGGACGGTGTGAAAGAGGTAGCCGAAGTGAATAACGAGGAACTACCCAAAACGGAGGTTTCTAACACAAAAAAAGAAACCAAAATATTTAAGACACGTGTTGCCATTATAGGCGCTGGTCCAGCCGGATTGGCTTGCAGAGAGGAACTTAACAAGTTTGAAATTCCTAATATCGTAATTGACAATAACGACAGAATTGGTGGACAGTTTAACATGCAGACCCACCAATTTTTCTTTTTTGAAAAAGAGAAACTATACGGGGG